>NZ_JAKGTE010000020.1:0-109839 GCF_022324665.1 Clostridium sp. YIM B02500
CAATTGAAGGAAATACAGACATAGCATTTAGAGAAGATGTAGCTAAGAGATACGAAGCTTATGGATGGCAAGTACTAAATGTAGCAGATGGAAATGATATAGATACTATAGAAAAAGCAATAGAAGCAGCTAAAGCAGAAACAACAAAACCATCTATTATAATAGTTAAAAATCAAATTGGTTTTGGATGTCCAGCAAAACAAGGAAAAGCTTCAGCGCATGGTGAACCTTTAGGGGCTGAAAATGTAACTGCTATGAAGGAAAACTTAGGATGGAAGACAGAGCCTGCATTCTACGTACCAGACGAAGTGTACACAAATATGAATGAACACATAGCAAAAGGTGAAAAGACTGAAGAAGCTTGGAATGAGTTATTCAAAGCATATGCAAAAGCTTATCCAGAACTTGCAGCAGAATATACTAAATGGATGAGTGGAGAACTTGATAAAGAAGCTTTATTAAACAACGAAGAACTTTGGAGCTTTGATAAAGAAATGGCTACAAGAGAATCTTCAGGAATAATGATAAATAGATTAGCTAAACTAATTCCAAACTTCATTGGAGGATCAGCAGATTTAGCTCCATCTAACAAAACTCATATGAACGATAGAGGAGATTTCTCAGCAGAAGATAGAAGTGGATCAAACCTTCACTTTGGAGTTAGAGAACATGCTATGGCAGCTATCGCTAACGGAATGTATGCTCATGGAGGACTTAAAGTATTCTGTGCAACATTCTTTGTATTCAGTGATTACATGAAGGGTGCTATGAGATTATCAGCTCTTATGAATCTTCCAGTAGCTTATGTATTAACACATGATAGTATTGGAGTAGGGGAAGATGGACCAACTCATGAACCAATAGAACAATTAGCAGCTCTTAGAAGTATGCCAAATATGACAGTATTTAGACCAGCAGATTCAAAAGAAACTGCAGCAGCATGGTATTATGCTGTAACTAATGGAACTACTCCAACATCATTAGTATTAACAAGACAAAAGTTACCACTATATGATGGATGTCCTAAGAGAGCATTAAAGGGTGGATATATCTTAAAAGATTCTAAGAAAGAAACTCCAGATGTACTTTTAATGGCATCAGGTTCAGAAGTAGAATTAATCTATAAAGCAGCAGCTGAATTAGAAGCTAAAGGTATAGATGCAAGAGTTATCAGTATGCCATCATTTGAATTATTTGATGTTCAAGACGAAAGCTATAAAGAGTCAGTTATGCCAAATAAAGTTCGTGCTAGAGTTGCAGTAGAAGCATTAACAAGCTTTGGATGGCACAAATATGTAGGTCTTGATGGAGATGTTATATCTTTAGATACTTTTGGAGCGTCAGGTAAAGCAGAAATCCTATTCGAGAAATTTGGATTCACTGTAGAAAATGTTGTTGAAAAGGCTATTAATGTAGCAAAGAAATAGAAGTTACAGTAATTAAATCTACGATATAGTAGAGGAAATTTAGTGATTATAGTAAAACTTTAGAAAAATAGATTTAACCTTAAAATATTAATAAATATAGCGAAACAGATATAAAAAAGATCTATATTAAAAGTGTGTAAATTAATTAATCTATAAATATATTAAAACCAATTTATTCATTATTATAAAAGTTAAAATTATTAAAAGATATGTATAAAGATGTGTGAAAAGATTAGTGTGAAATTATGTAATTAAAATAATAAATCATTGGTTAGAAATATATTTATAGATTTTTAATAAATGTATATAAATTAATATGACAATGAAGCAGTTTTAGAATTTAATAAAATCATTTATCTAATGTCTAGTCATTATTGCATTCCGATCTTACATTAAGCTGGGGACGGTAACGGTATGAGGACTGGACATTAGGTGATTATAAGAGTTATTTTGTATTAGGTTTAGTAATATTACAATGGAATGATATTCAGAAGAGATTAGAAATTATTTTAAAATTAAGATTTATTTAATTTAGCTATAATAATATAAATTTATCACATAATAAGTAAACGATTTAAAAAAATTACACGTAGTGGAGGTTTTTATGGGATTAGAGATGAGTAATATAAAAAATGCCATTATTAATGGTAAGACAGTGCTTGGTATTGAGCTAGGTTCAACTAGAATTAAAGCAGTTTTAATAGATGAAAATAATACTCCAATAGCTTCAGGGAGCCATGATTGGGAAAATAAATATGTTAATAATATTTGGACTTATGGTTTAGATGATATCTGGACCGGTGTTCAAGATAGTTATAAGAAGATGGCTGAAGATGTCAAAGAAAAATATGGAGTTACTATTGAAACAATAGGAGCAATTGGATTCAGTGCTATGATGCATGGATATATGGTTTTTAATAAAGAGGGAGAGCTTTTAGTACCATTCCGTACATGGCGTAACACTATTACTGAAAAAGCCTCAGAAGAATTAACAAAATTATTTAACTACCATATCCCTCAAAGATGGAGTATTGCTCATCTTTACCAAGCAATATTAAACGGTGAAGAGCATGTAGCTGATATAGATTTCCAAACAACTTTAGAAGGATATATTCATTGGAAATTAACAGGTGAAAAAGTTATAGGTGTTGGAGAGGCATCTGGAATGTTCCCTATTGATATAGATACAAAGAATTATAATGCACGTATGATTGATCAATTTGATGAGTTAGTAGCTCCTAAGAATTTTTCATGGAAACTTGGAGATATTTTACCAAAGGTATTGTTAGCTGGAGAAAATGCAGGTGTACTTACTGAAGAAGGTGCAAAGCTTTTAGATGTTACAGGACAATTAAAAGCAGGTATTCCATTCTGCCCTCCAGAAGGTGACGCAGGAACAGGAATGGTTGCAACTAACAGTATTGCTAAGCGTACAGGTAATGTATCAGCAGGAACATCTGTTTTTGCGATGATCGTACTTGAAAAAGAATTATTAAAAGCATATGAAGAAATAGACTTAGTTACAACTCCTACTGGTAATTTAGTAGCTATGGTTCATTGTAATAACTGTACTTCGGATCTTAATGCTTGGGTTGGATTATTTAAAGAATTTGCAGAGGCATTTGGTGTAGAAGTTGATATGAATAAGTTATTTGCAACTCTATATAATAAGGCACTTGAAGGGGATTCGGATTGTGGCGGATTATTAGCTTATAATTACTTCTCAGGTGAGCATATAACTGGTTTTGAAGAAGGACGCCCACTATTTGTACGTTCAGCAGAGAGTAAATTCAATCTAGCTAATTTTATGCGTGTACATTTATTTACATCATTAGGAGCACTAAAAACTGGTTTGGACCTTCTTCTTAAAGAGGAAGGTGTTAAGGTCGATGAAATGTTAGGACATGGCGGTTTATTTAAGACTAAAGGTGTAGGACAAAAGATAATGGCAGCAGCTATAGATGCACCAGTTTCTGTGATGGAAACTGCTGCCGAAGGCGGAGCGTGGGGAATTGCAGTACTTGCATCTTATATGATAAATAAAGATGAAAATGAGACATTAGACGATTATCTTACAAATAAAGTGTTTGCAGGACAAATAGGTACAAAAATAGATCCAGATTCTAAAGATGTTGAAGGATTTAATGAATTTATAAAACGCTACACTAGTGGGCTTGCTATTGAAAGAACAGCGATAGATAGCCTTAAATAGAAAGTATGATTAATAAGGTTGAATTCAATAAAAAGGATTCAACCTTATTATCTATTATCTATAAATAATAAAGGAATAGATAAAAAATATACAATTTGTGTTTATATTATAACTCACCTCAATTATAGATATTTCGATTCATAAAGATTGTAAAAATATCATTGAAGCGGCTAAGAATCAGCTTATATATACTTTAGCATGCTCTGATTTCTAGTTTAACAAGTTAAAATTGAACATTTTATTGCAACGAATCCTAGATGTATGCACATTGGTGAAGAAATATAATAAAATTGTACATACAATATAAAAAAAACTATTGCTATAGTGATGAAAACGATATATAATAAATACATGAAGTACGTACAACATATTAACAAGTGCTATCTTCTAAAATTATAACACATTAAGAGTTAGAGTATATGTATCAGATAGAAGTGACAAGATAAGCTATTCTCAATTTGTACAAGCAAGATACATATATAAATAAATGTTAATGTAAATTTTTATTATGACAATAAAGAAGAATATTGATGTACTTACAAGATATATATCATAGAGCATATATAGGAAAATGTATTTTCCATGATATATATTCAAATTATATGAATAATATCAATCAAACATTAAACAATAATATTTACTAGGATAGGGGAGGAATTTTATGAATGAAAAGCACATTACTTTATGTAACAAATTATTATACTATCTAGTAGCTCCTGGCTTATTACTATATTTTATTTCTATCGATTCAGGAATAATTACTTCTTCTTTTGGTGTACTAGCTATATTTGGATTAGCCATTTTGCTTGGAGTAGGAATACCAATGATTTATAAGAGAAAGAATCCAGAGTATAAATTCAATATTAGTAGTAAATATGCTAATGCTATGGCTATATTAGTTATTCTTGAGTTAACTTATAATATGTCAAAATAAATAAGAACATGTCTGAACTTGATGAAAACGTATTAATAAAGTTTAATTTTTGGTTATAAGTGTATTAAAAAAATTATATTGTTTTAATAATTTAGAATATTAACTTTTAGTCCACTTTAATTTATCAGAAATGATAACTATTAAGCAGATTAAAAGAAAATATAAATTTATAATTTATTATATGGGAAGTTGAAGGGAGAAAATATTATGAAGAAAAAATTAATGGCTATGTTATTATCAATGGCATTACTAGGTTCTATCGGTGGATGTAGTGTAACAACTAGTGCTCCAAACTCAGATGCAGATAATTCTAAAACAGAGTCACAGGGAAAAACTGACGGGGGATCAGGAAGCGGAAAAACAATAGGTATTTTAATGCCAACTAAATCTTCTGAACGTTGGATAAATGATGGAAATGACATGGTAAAACAGTTAAAAGATCTTGGCTATAATACAGATCTTCAATATGCTGAAGACGTTGTAGAAACTCAAGTATCACAAGCAGAAAACTTAATTACAAAAGGTGTTAGTGGCTTAGTAATTGCAAATATCGATGGTGAATCTTTAACTGATGTTTGTCAAAAGGCTAAAGATGCAGGAATTCCTGTTATAGCTTATGACCGTTTAATTAAAAATACTGCAAATGTAGACTATTACATTTCTTTTGATAATAAACTTGTAGGGAACCAAATGGGTCAATATATAGAAAAGAAATTAGATTTAAAAAATGCACAAAAATCATTTAACATAGAATTATTTGCTGGATCTCCAGATGATAATAATGCTCATATGTTCTTTGAAGGTGCAATGGAAGTACTTCAACCATATATAGATTCTAAGAAATTAACTGTAGTTTCAGGTCAAACTAAATTTGATGAAATCTGTACATTAAGATGGGATGGAGCTTTAGCACAATCAAGAATGGAAAATATATTAACTGCTAACTACTCAGGTGGTAAAAAAGTTGATGCTGTATTAGCTCCTTATGATGGTATAAGCCGTGGTGTTGTAGAAGCGTTAAGAAGTGTTGGATATGGTTCAGGGGATCTTCCATGGCCAGTAATTACAGGTCAAGATGCAGAAACAGCTTCAATTAAATCTATAATTGCAGGAGAGCAAACATCAACAATCTTTAAAGATACAAGAAAATTATCAGCTCAAGCTGTTAAAACAATCGATGCAGCTATTAAAGGTCAAAAAGCTGAAGTTAATGATGAGAAGACTTACAACAATGGAGTAAAAGTTGTACCATCTTACTTATGTCAACCTGTATCTGTAGATAAAACAAACTATAAAGAAGTTCTAATTGATTCAGGATATTTAAAAGAAGCAGATCTTTCTAAATAAGATTAACAGCAGTAATGATAGTGCGGACAACTTTGTTCCACTATCATTCAAATAAGGAGGGGCGTGACGTATGTTAAAAGACAATGATATTATTCTTGAAATGATAAATATAACTAAGACATTTCCTGGTGTAAAAGCACTAGATAATGTTAATTTAAGAGTGCAATCAGGAGAAATTCATTCTCTTTGTGGAGAAAATGGAGCAGGTAAATCAACTTTAATGAAGGTATTAAGTGGAATATATCCTCACGGATCATACGAAGGTGCAATTCTATATAATGGAAAGGCATGTAAATATAAAGGCATAAAAGACAGTGAGGCAGATGGAATAGTTATTATACATCAAGAATTAGCTTTGAGTCCACATCTTAGTATAGGAGAAAATATATTTATAGGAAACGAAATTGCAAGTCATGGAGTTATAGACTGGCAAGAGGTAAGAATTAGAACTAAAGAATTACTTAAAAAGGTCGGATTAGATGAAGACCCAGATACAATAGTTAACACACTTGGTGTTGGTAAACAACAATTAATTGAAATTGCAAAGGCATTATCAAAGAACGTAAAATTATTAATTCTAGATGAACCGACTGCATCATTAAATGAGGATGACAGTGAAAATTTATTAAAATTAATGTTAGAGTTAAAATCACAAGGAATTACATGTATTTTAATTTCACATAAGTTAAATGAGGTTTCAAGAGTATGTGACTCTATAACAGTACTACGTGATGGAGCTAGTATTGAAACATTAGATGCCTCTGGAGGGCAAATCTCAGAGGATAGAATTGTTAAAGGGATGGTTGGTCGTGAACTTACAGACCGTTATCCAAAAAGAACTCCTAAAATTGGAGATGTGATGTTTGAAATAAAGGATTGGAATGTATATCATCCAGATTATCCGGATAGAAAAATGGTTGATAATGTAAATATAAAAGTTAGAAAAGGCGAAGTACTTGGAATTGCCGGGCTTATGGGTGCTGGAAGAACTGAACTTGCAATGAGCATTTTTGGTAGAACATATGGACAAAAGATTTCTGGTAGCATTTTAAAAGAAGGTAAAGAGATTCATATTAAGACAGTTAAAGATGCAATTAATGCGGGTATTGCTTACGTAACTGAAGATAGAAAAGAAGCAGGTTTAAACCTGATTGATGATATTCGTCATAACATTTCAATAGCCTCATTAGGTAAGATTTCTAATAATGGTGTTATAAATGAACAAGTTGAAATTTTAGCGGCAGAAGAATTCAGAAAATCAATGAAAATCAAAACTCCAAGTATATTACAAATTACAGGAAACTTAAGTGGTGGAAATCAACAAAAAGTAGTACTTTCAAGATGGGTTTATGCAGAGCCAGACTTACTAATTCTTGATGAACCTACTAGGGGAATTGACGTTGGAGCAAAATACGAAATATATACAATTATAAATGATTTGGTAGCTCAAGGAAAAGCAGTTATTGTAATTTCATCCGAATTACCTGAAGTCCTTGGATTAAGTGACAGAATCTATGTCATGAACGAAGGAAAGATTATTGGAGAATTAGATAAGAAAGATGCTACTCAAGAAGTTATCATGAGTAAAATTGTTGCATCAAAATAGGGAGGTAGTAAAATGAGTGAAGCAAGAGTTGAAGAAAAAAAAGTTGCAAAAAATACATTTAATAAATTTATGAAAGACAATGGTATGCTAGTTGCATTATTGGTGGTAGTAGTTATATTCTCGATTTTAACTAAGGGAGTTATGTTAAAATCACTTAACATAACAAATTTAATTCAGCAAAATGGTTACGTACTTATTCTTGCAGTTGGAATGCTTTTAGTAGTTATTGTAGGTACGGTCGATCTTGCGGTTGGTTCAGTGTGTGCCTTTGTTGGAGCAATAGCCGGTGTTCTTATGGTTAATAAAGGAATGAATCCGGTAGTATCTGTTGTTCTATCACTTTTAATAGGTGCAGCTGTTGGAGCTGTACAAGGATATTGGATTTCGTATAAAGCAATTCCAGGATTTGTTGTAACATTAGCGGGACAATTAATCTTTAGAGGATTCTCAATGATAATATTAAATGGTAAGACAATAGCTCCATTCCCAAATGAATTTGCGAACTTAGGATCTGGATTCATACCTCCACTATTCTACTTTAAAATGGGTGATATTTACTTAGTAGGATCAGCAATGATTATAGGTGTTATACTATCAGCAATCATGGTGTTTAATAATATAAAAGGAAGAAAGAAACTTCAAAAATATAATTTCAATGTTGATCATAATTCAATGTTCCTTGCTAAAAATATAATATCAGTTGTAGTAATTATGGGTGGAAGCTTTGTATTAGCATCTTATAAAGGTATACCAAATATATTAATAATAGCAGGAGTATTAATAGCAATTTACTCATTCATTACTACTAAAACAGTATTTGGTAGACAAGTATATGCAGTTGGTGGTAATAAAAAAGCAGCAGCTTTATCAGGTGTAAACGTTGATAAGATTACATTCTTAGTATTTGTAAATATGGGATTGATGGCAGCATTAGCAGGACTCGCTTATGCAGCACGTGTTAACTCAGCACAACCTAAAGCTGGTGTTAACTTCGAATTAGATGCTTTAGCAGCTTGCTATATAGGTGGTGCATCTACAGCAGGTGGTACTGGAAGAATTTTGGGAGCAGTTGTTGGTGGACTTGTAATGGGAGTACTTAATAATGGTATGTCTTTAATGGGAGTTGATAATAACTGGCAACAAGCTATCAAAGGATTTGTATTATTATTCGCTGTAGTATTCGACTTATATTCAAAGAAAAAGAAATAAATATAGCAGCAATATAAGAAATGGTTTCTTCAAACTTTAAAGCATAGTTTGTTAATAAAATGTGTTAAATAAATTAAGAAAAAGAAAATGTATGAGGTTAAGGTAAGTTCTGCACTAAATATTTTATATATGTGCAGAACTTACCTTTTACTATTACGTATAATTTGAAAGATATATCGTTAAGAGTAAGTATTAGATAGTACTACTTATAATACTTTATTTTTAGATATGCATATGTGTTGAAATTCACAATTCACATTTCAACGATTCACAATTGCGGCTAAAATTCTTGTGATATTTTTAGAATTATAATGAAGGATTACTTTTTCAATATATATGTTAAGAAAAAAAGAACTACTAATAATAGTAAAATTAATATATAATTTAGTGGACAATTATATATTAATTTAGGCAAGCGTTATTAATTAAATGAGTTGATAGATAAAGTATTAGAACTACAAATGAAAAAGATGGAGGAATAAAATGAATACTAGAATAATAGTAGACAGTTGTGTTGATTTTAATAATGAAGTTTTTGGAAATGAAGAGTATATGGAAAGAATTCCATTTAAAATTATTATTGATGATGAAGAAATCGTTGATAAGAATGTAAATATAAATGATCTACTTGAAAAAATGAAAAGCAGCAAAAACAAAATTAAAACAGCATGCCCATCGCCACATGATTTTCTAGAAGCTTTAAAAAAGTGTAAAAATAATTTTGTTGTAACCATTTCTGGTAAATTAAGTGGATCACATAATAGTGCTGTATTGGCAAAGGAAATGTTTCAAGAAGAGTTTCCAGAAAGTTTCGTTCATGTATTCGATTGTAAGACAGCAGTATCTGGAGCTGATCTAGTTGTTTTAAAAATAAAAAAGTTAATTGAAGAAAAAGCACATAATTCTCAGATTGTAGAGCAAGTTACTGAATACATAGAAAATATGAAGACATTATTTGTTTTAGATAAATTGGACAACCTAGTTAAGAATGGTAGGATAAGCAGTGCAAAAGCTTTAATGGGATCACTTCTGCAAGTTACTCCAATTATGACTGCTAACGATGGAGAAATTGTGCTAAAAGAGCAAGTAAGAGGGAAGAAAAAGGCATTTAATAGACTAATAGACCTAATAGGTGAAGAAGGCAGCGATTTTAAAGATAAGGTTCTAGGAATAGGGCATATAAATGCAAGAGAAAAAGCAGAAAAGCTTAAGGAAGAAATAAAAAACAAGTATAACTTTGAAGATATAATAATTTTTGAAGGAAGCGGATTAAGTACTGTTTATGCTGATGATGGTGGGATTGTAATTTGCTACTAACGCTAAATTATAAAATATTAATTATATAATTTCACAGTTAGCTATTTTGATTTATGAGAATGTCATTACATAAAATATTTAGATGAATGATATCAGTAAATAATCCTAAGAAAATATTTAATAAAATAAGAAATATAAAGCAAGCTTTGCATTAGTTAATATAGTTAATGTAAAGCTTGCTTATTTTTTGAATATAGAAGAAGTTATAACTTAGTTTTATTTTGATTTCTCCATTGCCTAGGAGACATATTATAGACTTCTTTGAAGGATCTAGAAAAGTGAAACTGATTTGGATATCCAGTTAGTTCAGAAATTTCTCTAATAGATATATTATTATCCTTCAACATTTCGCATGCTTTAGACAACCTATACTTAATTAAAAACTCCTGAGGAGTAGTTTTCATAGAGTTTTTGAATATTTTACCAAAGTAACTTCTATCTAAGTTACACCATTTTGCGATATTTTCAACAGAAATATTATTGTTATAATTCTTTTCAATGTAATTTATAGCTTCTCTTACATAAAATTCTTGAAGATTACTAGCACTTTTGGTGTTATTAAAACTTGAATTTTCTAGTAGAGCATAGAAGAATAAATAAAGATGACCTAAAATAGCTGAATCAGGAGCACTTGGGTTATTTAATAAAAACATTAGATTGTCCTTTATAGAATTATCATCATTATTATATTCTTTAGGTGTAAAAATTGGATTTTTGCTTGATAGACCTATTTCTTCAAGATATCGTTGGGCTTTTAAGCCTTCAAATTCTACCCAAACATAATTCCAGGGATCATCTTTATCAGCCTCATAAGTGTTAATTATATTTGGGGTTAATAAGAAACCTTCCCCCGCTTTTATAGTATAAATGGAGGAGTCATTTTGTGTTCCTTTATTAAATGAGTAGAGTCTTCCTTTTCCAGATAAAACATAATGGAAAAGAAAATGATTTTTAACCGTGGGGCCAAATGAATGTAGGGGATCACAACGTTCTGAGCCAAATTGATAAAGTATAATATCTACATAATTTATGTTATTAAAAATATAACTTTTAAAATCGGCCAAATGGTATACCTCCTTTTGAAAACGTTAAATGGATAAATTTTCTTCCATTATAGCATAAAATATATACTTTTGCGTTTATAGTTGAACAATAACTAAGTAATATAGCAAAAGTATATATTATTAGCTTGTTTATTCTATGTATTCCGGAATTTTTTAATGATAATATTTAATTATAGAAAGTGAATAAAGTCCAAAGAACGCTTTATACTGCAGTAATAGCACCCGATGTGCAAAATAACAAAATTATATAGAAATTCTATATAATTCGTTTTTAGCTAATTTTTGAAAAGCTTTACTTAAATCCTTTTAACGATAATAATATATATATTTGCTTATAATTTGAACAAATTAAAATGATGAATGTGATTTTAATATTAGTGTTGCAAACTACATATTAAAAATATATTTGTTTACAAAATCGAATATGTACAAAAATAGGAGGGAAATTTAATGAAAAAGAAAATTGTTTCTTTAATCTTAGCTAGTATGATGGCTGTTACAGGACTTGCTGGGTGTGGTAGTTCAAATTCTGCAGCAACTGGTGGACAAGACACAGCTAAGGGATCTAGTGGGGGAGATGTACACATTACTTATGGAATTTGGGATTCTAATCAGGAAAAAGGTCTTAGGAAAATGGCAGATGAATTTGAGGGAAAAAATCCAGGGATAAAAATTGATATACAAGTAACGGGTTGGAGCGATTATTGGACAATGTTAGAGGCGGCAGCTACAGGAGGATCTCTGCCAGATACTTTTTGGATGCATTCAAATGAAATTTATAGGTATGCATCAAATGGAATGCTTATGGATTTAACAGATAAAATTAACAAAAGTGATGATGTGAAATTATCTAATTATCCAGAAGGGTTGGTGAAGATATATAATTTGAATAATAAACAATACGCTATTCCAAAGGATTATGATACTATAGGTCTTTGGTATAACAAAACAATGTTTGATAAAGCTGGTATTTCATACCCTGATGAAACATGGAACTGGGATAAGCTATACGAAGTAGCAAAAAAATTAACAACAGGTGATGGAAAGCAATATGGATTCCTAGCACCTTTACACAATCAAGAAGGATATTATAATTTTGTATATCAAAATGGCGGAACAATCATAACTGATGATAAAGTATCAGGATATGATAACCCTAAGACAATAGAAGCAATGAAATATTATGTGAGATTTGTTAGTGAAGGATTGTCACCTAAAATTTTTGATGATGCAGCACGTGCAGAGACACTACAAAATGGACTATGCGCAATGGGGTTTTTTGGTTCTTGGAATTTAAGTGGATTTGCAGCAAATGACTATATGACTAAGAATTTTAATGTTACAGTATTACCTTCAGCAAATGATGGAAAGAGGGCTAGTATCTTCAATGGACTTGGAAATGCAATTTCAGCTAATACAAAGCATCCAGAAGAGGCTTGGAAATGGGTTCAATATTTAAGCTCAAAAGATGGACAGACAAAGCAAGCTGAACTTGGAGTTGCAATTTCTGCTTATAATGGTACAGCTGATGCATGGATAAATTCAAACAAAACATTTAATATAAAATGCTTTGTTGATATGGTTAAATATGCACAAATACGACCATATTCTAATACAACTGCAAAATGGGAAGATAAGGCATATGAAATGTTAAAAGGTGCATTTACTGGAGAAAAGACAGTAGAAGATGCTTGTAAAGATACTGCTAAAATGATGAATGATGCATTAAAAGAGGAAAAATAAAATAATTATTTATGATTACGGCAGCAAGTATGTTGCCGTAATCTTTAAAATAAATATGATAGGAGATGAATATATGGCAAAAAATATAACAGTAAATGTAGGAAAACCATCAAAACGAACAATTAATGAGTGGAAATGGGCATATTTTTTAGTCGCTCCTACTATTATTGGACTTATAATATTGAATATTATTCCTATTATTGAAACTCTATATTTAAGTTTTTTCAGGAGTGGGGATTTTGGAAAAGGAAATATATTTGTTGGCTTAAATAACTATAAAAAGATGTTTGGAGATGTCCAAGTATGGTACGCAGTAGGAAATACTTTGAAATATACAATTATAGTTGTACCAGTAACAGTAATAATAGCAATGGTATTAGCTGTATTATTGAATTCCAAGATTAAGGGAAAAGGTATTTATAGAACAATATATTTTATTCCAATGGTTGCTGCACCGGCAGCAATAACAATGGTTTGGAAATGGTTATATAATAATCAATTTGGTCTTATTAATCATATGATATCTAAAATTGGAATTGGACCTGTAGATTGGATCGATAACCCTAATATTGCTCTTTATTCTATAGCTATTATTGGAATATGGAGTACAGTTGGATATAGTATGGTTTTACTTATAGCAGGCCTTCAGGAAATACCAAAAGACTATTATGAGGCTTCAAGTATTGATGGAGCAAAACCAGTACGACAATTTTTTAATATTACTTTACCGCTTGTATCCCCAACTTTATTTTTTGTTGTTGTTACTAGTATAATTCAGGCAATGCAAGTATTTGATGTCATTTATATGATGATTGATGTCGCTAGTCCTGCATATGATAAGACAGTATCGTTAGTTTATTTATTTTATAATAGCTCATTTAAGTATGCAGATAAAGGATATGGTTCAGCTATAGTAATGTTACTTCTTGCTATTATTATGATAATTACAGTATTTCAAATGAAAGCACAGAAGAAATGGGTTAATTACATGTAGAAAGGGGAACTATATTATGAAAATGAAAAGAGATGCTTCAAAATTATTTATACACTTATTTTTATTTCTTGGAGTAGTAATTATGATATTACCGTTTGTTTGGATGATACTTACATCATTTAAAACTGTATCAGAGTCTACTTCAATGAATCCATATGTTATTTTTCCATCAGAGTGGAAGATTGAGAATTACTTTGAAGCAATAAGACAAAACAATTTTATTATATTATATTTTAATACTTTTGCAATGATGTTTTTAAGGATATTTTGTTCAGTGGCTTTTAGCGCTATGGCAGCTTATGCCTTTGCGAGATTAAAATTCCCAGGAAGAGATTTTTTATTTGGAATTGTGTTATTTCAAATGATGGTTCCAGTTCAACTTTTTATAATTCCACAATATTTGATGGTAGATAAAATTGGAATGAGAAATTCAATATTTGCGCTTCTTTTTCCAGGACTTGTAAGTGCATTTGGTACATTTTTGTTAAGGCAATTCTTTATGGGATTGCCAAAAGAATTAGAAGAATCTGCAAGGCTTGATGGTTGCAATATAGGACAAACCTTTTTAAAAGTTATGTTACCCTTAACTAAGTCTGGCCTGGTTGCACTTGGGATATTTACAGCATTATTTGCATTTAAGGATTTAATGTGGCCGCTAATTATTAATTCTAGTGCTGATTCCGCAACTTTATCATCGGCACTTGCAAAAATTCAAAGTGCATATTCTGTTAATTATCCTCAATTGATGGCTGCGTCTGTACTTGCCATTTGGCCAATGCTTGCAATTTATATTGTATTCCAGAAACAATTTATAGAGGGTATAGCAACTTCAGGTGGAAAACTTTAATTCAATAATTCTAATGAACAAAGATAATTTGCAGAAATACATGGGGAGGAGTAGTAACATGGCAATTAAATTCAACGCAAAATCAAAGGAATTTCATTTATACAATAAAGAGATAAGTTATATCATAAAAATACTAGATAATAATGAGCTGGGAAATTTATATTATGGGAAGAGGATACATCATAAAGAATCATTTTCATATCTTTTTGAAGGAGGGATGCGTCCTTTAGCAGCATATGTATTTGAAGGGGATACTTTCTTCTCATTGCAACATACTAGGCAGGAATATCCTTCTTATGGGACAACAGATTTTCGGTATCCTGCATTTGAGATAAAGCAGGAAAATGGAAGTAAAATTACTAATTTTCAATTTCAATCCTATAATATTTTTCAAGGTAAAAAGAAGTTAGAACAACTTCCAGCTACCTATGTGGAAAATGAGAAAGAAGCACAAACTTTAGAAATAATATTATATGATGATTTGATTAGTACAAGATTAATATTAAGTTACACCATATATGAAGATTTTCCAATAATAACAAGGAATACAAAGTTTATGTATGAAGGAGAAGATAAAGTTACATTAACAAAGGCGATGAGTTGTAGTATAGATTTACCAGATTATGATTACGAAATGGTGCATCTTTCTGGAGCTTGGAGTAGAGAAAGACATATAAGAAATAAAAAATTAGACCATGGAGTTCAATCAATTTACAGTTTAAGAGGGACAAGTAGTGCAGAGCATAATCCATTTATAGCCTTGAAGAGACCAAGCACAACTGAGTTTGAGGGCGAAGTGTATGGATTTAGCTTGGTTTATAGTGGGAATTTTTTGGGTGAAGTTCTTGTTGATACGCATGATACATCTAGAATTATGTTAGGAATTCATCCAAGTATGTTTGAATGGATACTAAATAAAGATGAAAGTTTTCAAACTCCAGAAGTTGTAATGGCCTATTCTGATAAAGGAATAAACGGAATGAGTCAGGCTTACCATAAATTATATAGAACCAGACTTGCTAGAGGCTATTGGAGAGATAAGGCAAGGCCAATTCTAATAAATAATTGGGAAGCTACAACATTTGATTTTGATGAAGAGATAATATTAAATATTGCAAAAACAGCAAGTGAATTAGGCATAGAGCTATTTGTGTTAGATGACGGATGGTTTGGAAGTAGAAATAATGATAAAGCAGGGCTTGGAGATTGGTATGTAAATACTAAAAAGCTTCCAGATGGAATAGTTGGACTTTCAAAGAAGATAGAAAACATGGGTATGAAATTTGGACTTTGGTTTGAACCAGAGATGGTAAATAAAGATAGTGATTTATACAGAGCTCATCCAGATTGGATTATCCATACACCAAATAGGACGGCATCCCATTGTAGAAATCAGTATACATTAGATTTTTCTAGAAAAGAAGTTGTAGATTATATTTATAATGCAATGTCAAAGGTATTCAGAGAGGCATCAATATCATATGTAAAGTGGGATATGAATAGATATATGACTGAATGTTATAGTGTATCTGCAATTGCGGAAAATCAAGGAAAGGTAATGCATGAATACATTTTAGGAGTGTATGCATTATATGAAAGATTAACATCTGAATTTCCACACATTTTATTTGAATCATGTTCGAGTGGTGGTGCAAGATTTGATCCGGGGATACTTTATTATGCACCACAAGGATGGACAAGTGATAATACCGATGCAGTTGAACGTATGAAAATACAATATGGAACTTCATATGTTTACCCAATAAGCTGCATGGGGGCTCATGTATCTGAAGTTCCGAACCAACAAGTTTTTAGAATAACGCCACTAGAAACTAGAGCAAATGTAGCTTATTTTGGAGCTTTTGGATATGAGTTAGATTTAAATCATTTATCCGAAGAAGAAAGAACGATTGTGAAGAAACAAGTTAAATTTATGAAAGAAAATAGAGAATTAATACAAAAGGGAACTTTTTATAGGCTTATAAGTCCTTTTGAAAATAAATTAAATTCTTGGATGGTTGTCTCAGAAGATAAATCCGAAGCAATAGTTGGTTATTATAAAATACTTAACACAGCTAATGAAGGTTTTAAGAGGATAAAGTTACAAGGATTAGATGAAAATAAAAAATATTATATAAATAATAATAAAGAAGAATCTTTTTTTGGAGACGAATTAATGTTTGCTGGAATTCCAGTAAGATCAGAAGATTTTTGCGAACATGGTGGAGATTTCACTTCAGCAATATATCATTTGAATGAAATAAATAATTAGTTTAGAAGCAGTAGATATGCAAGTTAATCGTGATTTTTTATCTACTGCTTATTTATATAGTAATTTATACACAATAACAGGATGGAATGCGAATGATAATTATATGTAGAGTATGAAGGATCTAAAAACTAGATAAGGAAATAAGCATCTCTGATTAATTACTCCATTGTGTTTTTTAGGGAGCATGTTTAGGAAATGGGGAAAGATAGATGAGTAAATATATAAAAATTAATGAGAATAATTTAAATATTGTATTAGAATTAACTAAAGATAGAGATATAAGATTGCTACATTTTTCATATCTTCCTTTTGAACAGTTTAATAAATTAAGTGAAGATGAAAAAGAAAAATGTAGATTATTAGAATTGCAATTTACAGGAGAAAATCAATTAAATCATAGAGGAGTAAAACATACAGGAACTCTGCCCGGACATAGGATGATTTATGAGAGTCATAATGATGAAATTCTAAAAGAAGGAAGAAGAATTACTATTAACTTAGTTGACAAGATTACAAAAATTGAAGCAAAAGTAATATTTCAATTTTATAATGATTTACAAATCGTTAGAACATGGAGCATTTTAGAAAATAAAGGTGAAAGAAGTGTTGGAATAGAGTATATAACTTCATTTGCTTTAACTGGTATTGATAGAGGCGGAGTATTAGACAGAGAAGATAAAATGAAGATATATATTCCTCATAATGAGTGGTGTGGTGAAGGTATGTGGGAGAAATATTCATTAAAAGATGTTGGAATATTCCATGTGGAAGACGAATCAACAAATAGATTGTTAGTTTCTAATACAGGAAATTGGTCAACCTGTCAGTATGCGCCTCTAGGATTTATAGAAAATACAGAAATAAGTAATGGTTACATGTGGCAAATAGAGCATAATGGTTCATGGAATTGGGAAATCAGTGACATAATGAATATGTTGTATTTAAAATTGAGCGGGCCTTCAGAAGCAGAAAATCATTTCTGGAAAGAACTAAAACCTAATGAAAGCTTTGAAACAGTACAAGTCGCAGTTACAAGCATAAGTGGAGGATTGCAGGCAGGAATAGAAGTTATGACTAAATATAGGCGTAGAATAAGAAGAGAAAATGATGATAATAGAAAATTACCAGTTATTTTTAATGATTATATGAATTGTTTATCTGGTGATCCTACTACAGAAAAACTAATTCCTCTTATTAATACTGCATCACTAGCTGGTTGTGAGTATTTTTGCATAGATTGTGGATGGTATAGTGATGGACCTTGGTGGGATGGTGTTGGAGAATGGCTGCCATCTAAAGAGAGATTTAGAAATGGTATTAAAGAACCTCTAGACTATATAAGAGAGAAAGGAATGATTCCAGGGCTTTGGCTTGAACTTGAGGTAATGGGGATAAATTGTTCATTAGCAGACAAATTACCTGATGATTGGTTCTTTATGAGGCATGGAAAGAGAATAAAGGATCATTCAAGATATCAATTAGATTATAGAAATCCAGAAGTTAGAAAGTTTGCAACTGGAATTATAAAGAGAGTTGCAGAAGAGTATGGTGTTGGATATATAAAGATGGATTATAATATTAATATGGGGATTGGTACTGATAACAAAGCTGATAGTGCCGGTGAAGGACTATTAGGTCATAATAGAGCATATTTAGCTTGGTTAGACGAAATATTTAAAAGATATCCTGACTTAGTTATTGAGAATTGTGGTAGTGGTGGACTTAGAATGGATTATGCCTTATTGCAAAGACATAGTATACAATCAAGCAGTGACCAAACAGATTATAGAAAAAATGCAGCAATTGCAGCAGCGGTACCATCTTTAGTTACTCCAGAACAATGTGCAGTTTGGTCTTATCCATTGCGAGATGGGGATAAAGAAGAAGTAATATGTAACATGGTAAATTCTATGTTATGTAGAATTCATCAGAGTGGGCATTTAGCAGAAATAAATAATGAATCTTTTAAATATATTCAAGATGGAATTAAGTATTATAAAAGTATTAGACATGATATACCAAATGGAATACCATTTTGGCCAATAAAAATGCCATCTCTGGACGATGAATGGATAGCATATGGACTGTTATGTAGTAGAGTATGTTATCTTGCTTTATGGAGGATGCAAAGTGAAAATGATATTATAGAGATTCCATTGGAAAAATTTAATGGAGAAAATATATCTGTAAAAATTGGGTATCCTGAAGACGTAGATTTAAGCTGGAATATAAATAAAATTAAGAATATTTTAATCATTAGAAATAAACATAATTATAGTGGAAGAATTCTCGAGATAAGGTGGTGAAAATAGTATTTACATGGTTTACTGGAAAGAGATAGTTAAAAAAAAGAGTTAAACATGATAATTTAATTTTTTATAGAAATGATGAGTATTGCTAAAATATGCTTTTATGATAAAATATAAATGTAGTCTGACTTTAAGGGGGAATTCCAAGAAGAAAGACTCTTAACACATGATCGTTCTGAAACACATGAGGGTTCGTCCCAAATGACAAGGCGGTATTATAGATAGAGATATGTACGCTATCCCTGCGCCTTTTTGTGGCACTGGGATTTTTTATTGCAATTGAAAATAGATAATTGCTGATTAATACGGTGAATTTAAAAATATTTTCTTCTTGAAAGGAATAAAGAATATGGATACAAGAATCGCATTGATAGGAATTATAGTGGAGGATATGAATTCAACAGATAAACTTAATAATATTTTGCATGAATATTCGCAATATATGGTTGGGAGAATGGGCATACCTTATAGAGAAAAGAATATAGGTATAATAAGCGTCGTAATAGATGCTACCAATGATATAATAAGTTCATTATCAGGAAAACTTGGTATGATCGAAGGAATAAATGTAAAAACAATGTATTCTAAAACTGCTAAATAAATATTAAATATAGTAATAAATAGGTTAGCTTTAATTAATATTTTAGCCTTTGCCAAAATTGGATGAAAAAAGCATTAATCAGAACGAATTAAATTTAAAATTTAAAAATCCAATTATAGAAAGAAGAGTAGAGTAATGTATAATGTTAAATCAAAGATAGCAACAGAATTTATTGATAACGAAGAAATATTAGAAACTCTAGAGTATGCTAAGAAAAATAAGAACAATAGACAATTAATTAATGAAATTCTAGAAAAGGCTAAAGAGTGTAAAGGAATTTCACATAGAGAAGCAGCAGTTTTACTTGAATGTGAATTAGAAGATGAAAATGAAAAAATGTATAAACTTGCAAAAGAAATCAAGCAAAGATTTTATGGTAATAGAATAGTAATGTTTGCGCCATTATATCTCTCTAATTATTGTGTAAATGGATGTACTTATTGTCCATATCATCACAAGAATAAACATATAACAAGAAAGAAGCTTACTCAAGAGGAGATTGAAAAAGAAGTAATTGCATTACAAGATATGGGGCATAAAAGACTTGCATTAGAAACAGGAGAAGATCCTGTAAATAATCCAATTGAATATGTACTTGAAAGCATAAAAACAATTTATAGTATAAAACACAAAAATGGCGCAATTAGAAGAGCTAACGTAAATATTGCAGCTACAACTGTTGAAAATTATAGAAGGTTAAAGGAAGCGGGAATTGGAACATATATCTTATTCCAAGAAACATATCACAAAAAGACATATGAAGAGCTTCACCCAACAGGACCAAAGCATGATTATGCTTACCATACAGAAGCTATGGATAGAGCTATGGAAGGTGGAATTGATGATGTCGGACTAGGTGTACTATATGGATTAAATATGTATAGATATGATTTCGTTGGACTTCTTATGCATGCAGAGCACTTAGAAGCAGCTATGGGAGTTGGACCGCATACAATAAGTGTACCAAGAATAAGACCAGCTGATGATATAAATCCAGATGAATTTACTAATGCAATTTCAGATGAGATATTTGCTAAAATAGTTGCAGTACTTAGAATTACAGTTCCATATACAGGTCTTATTGTTTCAACAAGAGAATCTCAAAAAACAAGAGAAAAAGTACTTGAACTTGGAGTTTCTCAAATAAGTGGAGGATCATCTACAAGCGTTGGTGGATATGTTGAAAAAGAGAAGGAAGAAGAAAATTCAGCTCAATTTGATGTAAATGATACTAGAACTTTAGATGAAATAGTAAATTGGCTGTTAGAAAAGGGTCATATTCCAAGCTTCTGTACTGCTTGTTATAGAGAAGGAAGAACTGGGGATAGATTTATGAGTCTTGTTAAATCAGGACAAATAGCAAACTGCTGTCAGCCTAATGCACTTATGACGCTAAAGGAATATCTAGAGGATTATGCGTCTGAAGATACACGAAGAAAAGGTGAAGAAGTAATTAAAAATGAAATTCCAAGAATTCCAAATGAAAAAGTTAAAAAGATAGTATTAGAAAATCTTGAAAACTTACATGAAGGAAAACGTGATTTTAGATTTTAAATAGATTAAATTAATTAATAGAGCTATATGCATAGTTAAAGTAGACTTGTGTATAGCTTTATTATTTTTTCTATAATTAAGTTTATAGTTAAAAATGATTAGCAAATACTCAACATTTCGATATAAGAGTAGATTTTTTAGTTGATTATATAAATTAAAAATATTATCATAATAATTAGCAATATATGTTAATTTCAACATCTTAGTAAAACGTTTTCTATTGCAAAAAGGGTAATAAATGGTCGAGATTATAAATTTAGAGAGGGGAAAAGTTATGTTTTTGAGAAGAAGCCTGCCTATAAAATTTAAATTAACCTTATCATTTTTGACGGTAGCAATTTTAATTGGCGTAGTAGGAATAATAGGAGCATTGTCTTTGAAAAATGTAAATAATAAAGCATCAGGAATGTACAATAGAAATTTTAATCATGTCAATGAGATCCTATCTATAAAATCAAATATGACAGAAATTAAAAGTAACATATTAATCATGATGTATGAAAAAGATAAATATAAGGTAGAGGAAGCACAAAAAAATGTTATTACTGCACTTAATGAGAATGATAAATATATAAATGATTATGAAAAATCACAAATGACAAGTAGTGAAACAAAATCTTGGAAGGAATTTAATGATAATGCGAAGGAATATAATCAGGTTAGAGACAAGGTAGTGAATGCTGTAAAATCAGAAGATTTAGAAGAAGCAAAAAAGAGGTATTTAGAAATGGTTCCTCTACAGACAAAAATGATGTATAGCCTGGATAAAGTTATAGATATAAATATATCTGATGCAAAATCAGCTAATGAGGATATATCATCTACTTATATTAATTCTAATAAAATTATGATTACACTTACTATCTTTGGATTAGTGGTAGCAATTATATTTGGGGCACTAATATCAAAGGCTATAAATATACCATTAAAAAAAATCAAAGGATTTGCAGAGAGATTAGCGTTATATGATTTTTCGACTCCAATTTCAATTAAAAGAAAGGACGAACTTGGACAAACAGGAAGTGCATTAAATAAAGCACAAGAAAATGTGAATAAACTAATTAGAGATATTATTCAAAATTCTCAAGATATAAGTACATCTAGTGAAGAACTTTCTGCAACAGCTGAGGAGCTTTCATCAAAAGCTGCGAGTATAGATGAAGCTGTAAGTACTATTTCACTAGGGATGGAGGAATCTTGTGAGGAGGCAGGAATTATAAGTACGACAGTAGATGAAGTAAACTCAAATATAAATGATTTATCTAAAAAAGCTATGGAAGGAAGCCAGAATGCTAATAGATCCAAAGAGAGAGCTATAGAAGTCAAAAACAATAGTAAAAAGTCTATAGATGAAATGGAGAAATTATCAAAGGAAAAACAAAAGAACATGTTAATTGTTATTGAAAATGGAAAGATAGTTGATAATATTAAAATTATGGCTGATACAATTGGACGTATATCTGAACAAACAAATTTATTAGCACTGAATGCAGCAATAGAAGCAGCAAGGGCAGGGGAGCAAGGTAAAGGATTTGCAGTTGTAGCAGATGAAGTAAGAAAGCTTGCAGAACAATCATCAGAGGCTGTAACAGCTATCAAAAATACTATAATTAAAGTTCAGGATGCATTTAATAACAGCATTAACACTGGAAATGATATATTGAAATTTATAAATACAGAGGTGCATGAACAGTTTAATGCCTATGGAAATACAGGAAATATATATTATAGCGATTCTGAATTTGTAAGTAAAATGTCAGAGAATATTGCAAACATGTCAGAAGAAATTACAATCACTGTAGGGAAAGTTAATAAGTTAGTACAAGAGATGGCATCGACAGCGCAGGAATCAAACGATCAAGTAGCTACGATAAAAGAAAGTGTAGATGAGACTTCAAAAGCCATAGAGCAAGTTGCTTTAACAGCACAAAACCAAGCAGGGCTTGCGCAAAAACTCAATGAAATGATACAAAAGTTTAAAATCTAAAGAAGATATGTGATGAAAAATAAAAGACTTATTTTAGTTATTTAGCAGCTAAAGTAAGTCTTTTTTAATTAATTAAGTAAATTTTATACCATTTCACTTTTTCCCTCTAGTTTTTCATACATCTTTTCTTGTTGTTTTGTAGTAAATTGAAAATATATTTCTGTATTGGTAACAGATTTGTGTCCAAGCCACCATTGAAGCTCTTTTATATCCATATCACATTCAGCAAGGTGAACTGCTGTAGTATGTTTAATGGTATGAAAATGGTGCTTTGACTTATCTTGAATA
The DNA here is from genome assembly GCF_022324665.1 of Clostridium sp. YIM B02500. NCBI lineage: Bacteria > Bacillati > Bacillota > Clostridia > Eubacteriales > Clostridiaceae > Clostridium > Clostridium sp. YIM B02500. The sequence goes on from NZ_JAKGTE010000020.1 coordinate 23,712, forward strand.
CTTGCCATTGAGAAATATTGCTTCGTTAGGTGGTCTAGGGTTTGCCTTGAAATTGGCTTATTCTTTTGACTTGTAAATATAGTTTGAGATTCAGATGTAATTTCATTTTCAGTAATGTATTTGTCTAAAACGCTTTTAGTTTTCTCATCTAGCCGCAGAGTATTATTCTTACTACCCTTTAATCTTTTACAATATATTTCTCCTTTATTAATATTATAATTTTCCAATTTTAACATTGATATTTCGGAAGCTCTAAGACCGCATCTATAAGCTAATCTAAATATTGCTAAATCACGTGTTGAATGCAGCTTTCCAGAATTTTCAATTGCATTAAATAGTGATAATACTTCTTTTTGCGTTAAATATTTAATTTCAGTTTCATTAGATGCCCTCATATGCACTCTCCTCTAGAAGTAATGATACATAATAAATATTTTGTCCTATTATTTTATGTAATAATGTATTTATAGCTCTGCAAATATACAAATATTGCATATTAATGTGTCATAAGAATACAATTTAACCTATATTTGTACATTTTTTAAGCTTTTTTATACAATATTTACATATACTACAACTTATAATATAATAAAATTGGACAAAATATTTATTATGTTCAAATAAATGATATATTTAATTTTTTAAAAAGTCAAAGTTTAAAAGTTTGTAGAATAATTACGCAAAAATTATCATTGAAGATGTCATATTTTATTATTAAATAATAGGAGTGAGGTGGAGAGGTTTTACACGTGTTGAGTTGTACTAATTTAAAAAAGGAAGTTATTATGAATAAAATTAATATGCCCAAAAAAGAACTTAAACTTAAGATAAAAATGGTAAATACCACAAGAGGAAAATTAAACAAGGATATACATAGGAGAAAAAAAAGTAAGCCTAATGAAGAATTCTCAAGGTATGATATTCTTACTGGGCTACCAAATAGTACTTATTTTTTTGAAAAGCTTAATAGGAGTTTAGAGATATCAAAAGTTAATTGTAGAAAGGGTGCGATTATTTATATTGATATCGATGACTACAAAATTATAAATTATAATTGGGGCTATTCTTTTGGTGATTTCATATTAAAATGTTTTTCTGAAAGGGTAAGTAGATGCATTCAAGGAAAAGGTAAATTATTTAGATTAAATGGTGACGAATTTGCAATTTTAATCTATGAATTTAAATTTATAAGTGAAATAGAGGAAATTTGCAATAAAATTTATAAAAACTTATCAGTACCCTTTAAGATAACAGATGCTGAATTGGATATTTCTGTAAGTATAAGCATGGGAATATCTACTTTCCCGGATGATAGCATAAATTCTGATGAGTTGTTAGAGTTTTGTAATTTAGCTATGTACAAGTCTAAGAAAACTGGAAAAAACAATTATACAATCTTTAATAACGAAATATTTGAGACATATTATAGGGACGTATTGATTAGAAGGGAATTAAAGAATGCTATTAATAAGCATGAGCTAAATATTAATTATCAGCCACAAATTGATTTGTCTAATAATGAGATTGTTGGAATTGAAGCTTTATTAAGATGGAATAATGATAAGCTTGGAAATGTTTCACCAGCAGAATTTATTCCGATTGCTGAAGAAAACGGAGATATAGTTCAAATTGGCGATTGGGTGATGGAGAAATCTATAGAGCAAGCGAGTTTGTGGAAGCGTATGGGATACAAGTTTAATAATATTGCAGTTAATATATCACCAATTCAAATCAAGGAAAAAGATTTTAAGGATAAGTTGTTAAAATGCTGTAATAAGTATAATATTTCTCCAAACTTTTTAGAGATAGAAATAACAGAGAGTACTTTATTAGATATATCAGAAAAAAATATAGAAGTATTAAATGAACTTAAAGGGATGGGAATAAATATTGCAATAGATGACTTTGGGACGGGATACTCTTCTTTAAGCTATTTAATTAATATTTCAGTAAGTACATTAAAGATTGATAAAACATTTGTAGATCATGTAGAAAATTATAAGAACATGGTATTAATAAAGAACATAGTTAACTTATCAAAGGACTTGAAATACAAGGTAATAGTTGAGGGAGTTGAAACAAGAGAGCAGATAGAAGTGCTTACTGACTTAGGATGTAAGATAATTCAAGGTTTCTATTTTAGCAAACCGCTTACAGAAGATGGTATGAAAACTTTATTGGATAGTAATAGAAAAAATAATATGCAATAGCATTTTAACAGTAGGAGGAAATTTTAATATGAATTTATTAAACCAAGTAAGAGCTAAGTTAATATCAGCATTTTTATTAGTGGCTATATTAATTGCAGTTGTAGGCACAATTGGTGGAATAGAAGTAAAAAGAGTAAATAAAAATGCAGAAACAATGTATAGCGTAAATTTACAGAGTGTTAATGAAATCTTGTCAATAAAATCAAATATGTCGCAAATAAAGAGCGAAGTTTCAGTTATAATGTATGATCAAAATAAAAAAGAAACTGATAAAGCAAAAAAGAACATTACCGATATGGTAACTGAAGATAACGAATATATAGCTAAATATGAGAAATTAATCGCTACTGCAGAGGAAAAAGAAAATTGGACGAAGTTTACTGAGAATGTAACAAAATATAGAGATGCAAGAAACAGGATAATAGATGCAGCAGATCTAAACGATTCAAATGAAGTGACGAAACAGTACATGATTTTTTTACCCATAGAAGATGAAATGCTCGCTAGCCTTGATAAAGTTATAGAAATAAATTTAACGGCAGCAAAAGTAGCAAGTGATAATATCAATTTATCATCTGCGCGAACAAACATAATTATGATTTTGATGAGTATTGTAGGTTTTATAATTGCTGTTTTACTTGGAATATTTATGTCAAGTCATATAAATAAGCCTTTAAGGAAGATAAGAGATTATGCAGAGAGATTAGCAATGTATGATTTTTCAACTCCAATTGCCATTACTAGAAAAGATGAATTTGGACAAACTGGTATTGCTTTAAATAAGGCGCAAAAAAATGTGAACATATTAGTTAAAGAGATTATGGAGAATTCTCAAGATATAAGTGCGTCGAGTGAGGAACTATCTGCTACAGCTGAAGAATTATCTTTGAGAGCTAGAAGTATTGATGATGCTATAGCAAACATTTCTGATGGTATGCAAGAATCTAGTGCGGCAGCCGAGGAAATAAGTGCATCGGTAGAAGAAGTGGATTCAAGTGTTAATGAACTTTCAGGAAAGGCAATGGAGGGAAGCAGTAGTTCAAGTAAATCCAAAGAGAAAGCAACAGAGGTAAAGAATAGCGGTAAAAAGGCTATAGAAGAAACAAGAAATCTATATGCAGAAAAAGAGAACAAAATGTTAGAAGTTATTGAAGATGGAAAAGTAGTAGATAATATAAAAGTTATGGCAGATACAATAGGAAGTATAGCTGAACAAACAAATCTATTAGCTTTAAATGCAGCTATAGAGGCTGCAAGAGCAGGAGAACAAGGTAAAGGCTTTGCAGTTGTTGCCGAAGAAGTAAGAACACTTGCTGAACAGTCATCACAAGCTGTAACGTCTATACAGGAAACAATAAATAGAGTACGTGATGCTTTTAAAAATAGTATCGATACTGGCAATGACATACTTTCATTTATTAATACTGAAGTACATAGACAATTTAATGCTTATATGGAAACCGGTGACCAATATTATAATGATTCAAATTTCGTCAGCATGATGTCAGAGGAAATTGCAGCTATGTCAGAAGAGATAACAGCTACTGTAGGTCAGGTTAGTGAAGTTGTACAAGATATGGCACAAACTACTCAAAAGTCTAGTGAAGAAGTAACTACAATCAAAGAAAGCATGGATGAGGCAACTAAAGCTATAGAGCAAGTTGCGCTAACAGCACATAGTCAGGCAGAGCTCGCCCAAAGACTTAATGAAATGGTACAAAAGTTTAAAATTTAGGTATCAAGATGCAAGAAATAATGATTTTATCTTTAAGTCAATTTCATCAATAGAAATATAATTATACATATAATTTATGGAGGATATAAGTTTTGAATTTATATCCTCTTTTTATATTTTCATAGTTTTTCGGAATCAAAATATTTATGATTTAGGTAAGTTATCCCATAAGTATAAGTTATATGTTGTTTATAGATAACACAATCATAAATTATATAGGATATGAAATATATTCCAAACAGAAATGAGTGATATACTTTTGTGGAATGTTTCGTTGGTAATTTTGATGGATGTGATTCTTTGGCTATAAGTTGTTCCAAATGTGCTAGTTCAAAAAGTGAGAATCGAAAAGTGATGCTCCAAATTTTACATTTGGTAAGCAGAACTTTCTCTATGAGCATTTTATATTTCGTTCTTCGAACTTTCTCTGTTGAGCGCTTGTCTTTGAGGCTAGCACTTTGGGTGCAACTTTATAGCCTTAGAATCACCCATCAGAATTGCCTAGAAACTGGAATAAAAGTATATTATTCATTTCGGTGTGGTATACGCATAAGTATAGATTATAGCTAGTTTATCTATAACATCTAAGAAATTCGATAAAAAAGTGAAGAATTTCGTATGGAGACTAATTGATAAAATCCCTATAATTAGTAATGTAAACGAAGAACAGATTTGAGTCTTTGTTTTAGGATTTAGATAAGAATATGGAGGGGTAAAAATGAAAAGGTTTAAGAGTCTATTAACAATTGTAATGTCAGCAGCTATAGTTGCAACAATGGCAGGATGTGGAGCAAATAAGAGTGCAAGTTCTGGAGGGGATGCACAAACAAGTACTAAATCTTCAAATACTTTAATTGGTTCTGCAATATATAAATTTGATGATACTTTCATGACAGGAGTTCGTACTGCTATGGAAGGTGAAGCTAAGGAAAAAGGATCAACTATTGAACTAGTGGATTCACAAAATAAACAACCTACTCAAAATGAGCAAGTTGATACATTTATTACAAAAGGTGTAAACGCTTTAGCAATAAATCCAGTTGATAGAACTGCAGCAGGTCCTATCATTGAAAAAGCAAAAGCTAAGAAACTTCCAATCGTATTTTTAAATCGTGAGCCAGAAAAAGCAGATATGGATAGCTATGATAAGGTTTGGTATGTAGGTGCACATGCAGAACAATCAGGAACTTTATCAGGTCAACTTATAGCTGACTACTTCAAAGCACATCCAGAAGCAGACAAAAATCATGATGGAGTGGTACAATACGTAATGCTTCAAGGAGAACCAGGACATCAAGATGCTACTCTTCGTACAGAATATTCTATAAAAGCTATTGAAGCTGCAGGATTAAAAACTCAAAAACTTGCTGCTGATACAGCAATGTGGGACAAGGCAAAAGCTACTGACCTTATGAAAGCATTTATGACAGGTCAAGGCGTTGATAAGATAGAAGCAGTTCTTTGTAACAATGATGATATGGCTCTTGGTGCAGTAGAAGCATTAAAAGCTGAAGGATATAACAAAGGTGATGCATCTAAATATATTCCAGTAGTTGGAGTTGATGCAACAGCACCAGCATTACAAGCTATGAAAGAAGGATCACTTCTTGGAACAGTTCTAAATGATGCACAAAACCAAGGTAAGGCTACAGTTAATATAGCTTTAGCAGCTGCTCAAGGTAAAGAAATTAATAAAGAAAATGTTGGATTTGATGTAACTGATGGAAAATATGTATGGATTGACTATGTAAAAGTTACTCAAGATAACTACAAGGATTATTTAAAATAAGATATATCTGACATAGAAATTGTCAGGGATGCGAGATTATAAAAAATCCCCATCCCTGAATTATTATTTAGAAAAGGAGGATGCTTGTATGGGTGAATATGTACTGGAGATGAATAACATAACAAAGGTATTTCCAGGAGTAAAAGCATTAGATGGTGTAACATTGAGGGTTCGCAAGGGAAGTGTCCATGCATTAATGGGAGAAAATGGTGCTGGAAAATCAACCCTAATGAAATGTCTATTTGGTATTTATCATGAAGATGGTGGAGAGATCATATTAGATGGAAAGAAAATGGAGATAAATACTTCAAAACAAGCATTGGATTTAGGTGTATCAATGATACATCAAGAATTGCACCCAATTCGTTTCCGTCCAGTTATGGAAAACATTTGGCTTGGCAGATTTCCAATGAAAGGAATTGCTGTTGATAAGAAAACTATGATTAAGAAAACAAAGGAATTATTTGAAGAAATTGAGTTAGATATAAATCCTGAAGCATTAGCGGGAACACTTTCACCATCTAATCTTCAATTAGTTGAAATAGCAAAGGCTGTTAGCTATAATTCTAAAATTATTATTATGGATGAACCGACTTCATCATTAACAGAAAATGAAACTAAGCATTTATTTAAGATAATAAAACAACTTCAAAATAAGGGCTGTGCAATTATATACATATCCCATAAGATGGAGGAAATTCTTAAGATATCAGATGAAGTAACAATTATGAGAGATGGTCAGTATGTAGGAACTTGGGATGCTAAGGATCTTACAACAGACTTAATTATAAATCGTATGGTTGGTCGTGATATGACTAATAGATTTCCACCAAGAGAATATACACCAAGTAAAGATGTTGTATTAAGGGTAGAAAATCTTTGTTCTCCAATTAAAAAATCATTCCAAAATGTAAGCTTTGATTTACATAAGGGTGAAATACTAGGAATAGGTGGTCTTGTTGGGGCACAACGTACAGAATTAGTCGAAGCTTTATTTGGACTTCGTGAAGTAGCCTCTGGTACTGTAGAAAAGGATGGGAAGATTATAAAAATAAAAATCCCTAAAGATGCAAAAGAGTATGGTTTTGCACTGTTAACAGAAGAAAGACGTGCTACTGGTATATTTGGTATTCTTTCAGTACTAGATAATACTGTAATTGCAAGTCAAAAAGAATATGCTAAAGCAGGAGTTTTGCAAGAAGCAAAGAGATATAAAGCTGCAAAGCAGTCAAATCAAGAACTTAGAACTAAAACACCAAGCATGGAACAATTGATTCAAAATCTTTCAGGTGGAAATCAACAAAAAGTTTTAATTGCACGTTGGCTTCTTACAAATCCAGATATTCTTATATTGGATGAGCCTACAAGAGGTATTGATGTTGGAGCTAAGTATGAAATCTATTCGATCATGCATGAATTGGTTAAGAAGGGCAAGTCAATTATTATGATTTCTTCTGAAATGCCAGAATTGCTTGGTATGTCAGATAGAGTTATGGTTATGTGTGAAGGTAAGGTTACTGGAATTTTAGATCAAAGTGAAGCAGATTCAGTAAAAGTTATGAATCTTGCTACAAAATTTATGCAATAAGAAATATCTCCTTTATCAAGTGGGACTTAATTCAGGTAGGGTTAATCCATAGCTGAATTTTAGTTGAACTTATGTCCTTAAGTGTGCAGTCGTTATTTTATCCTACTTATAAAGAGGTGAAAATATTACGGATGCTAGGTATTGGATAAATGAAATTTTATAACAAATGATTTTGGTAGGAGAGAAAGAAAGTGAGGTATGTAATATGAGTGGAGAGAAGATAGTTTCACGAAAAGGCTTTGGAAAAATATTTTTAGGTATTGGTGCTTTTTTGGTGGCTTTAGGAATTGTTTTTAATTTTATTTTAGATCCAAGTGTATTTTATGATTTACCAATTTATGTAGGTGGAGTTGGTATAGCATTACTTGTTTATGGCGCAAAACAGTTTTTGGATAAGAAGAATGCAGACATGGATGTTATTTTTTCATCAAAGACTGTAAAACATTTCTTTACAGATAATGCGATTATTATAGCATTATTATTACTAGTAGTTGTAATTATGATAATTCAACCACGTTTTATGCAATATGCTGTATTTTTAGATATTTTGACACAATCATCAACAAAAATGATTGTTGCTTTAGGAATATGTTTTACATTATTAATTGCTGGTACTGATTTATCAGCAGGACGTATGGTAGGTCTTGCAGCTGTAATATCAACTTCAATGTTGCAAAACCCTGATTATGCAAATAGATTCTTCCCTAATATGCCACAGTTAGCAGTTATCATTCCAATACTGTTAGCAGTAGTTGGATGTGCTATATTTGGAGTTCTTAATGGTTTCTTGGTTGCAAAATATGATATGCATCCATTTATTGCAACATTGGCGTCTCAAGTTATAGTATATGGTGTAACTTCTCTATACTTTGATTTACCTCCAAACAAATCACAACCTATTGGTGGTATTCGTCAAGACTTTATAGATCTTGGACAAACAAAATTATTTCAAATTGGAAGTTTCCCAGGAATATCAATTCTAGTTCCAATTGCTGTAGTATTTATAATTCTAGTTTGGTTTATTTTAAATAAAACTGTATTCGGTAAGAATGTATATGCTATTGGTGGTAACCGTGAAGCAGCAGTAGTTTCTGGAGTAAATGTATTTGCAACTATTATGGGTATATTCATCTTCGCATCACTTTTATATGGTGTTGGTGGTGTACTTGAAGCAGCTAGAACAGCTGGTGCAACAAATAACTATGGTAATGGTTATGAGCTTGATGCAATCGCAGCCTGCGTTGTAGGTGGTGTTTCATTAAATGGTGGCGTTGGTAAAGTTGGTGGAATAGTAAGTGGTGTTCTAATCTTTACTGTTATCCAATATGGATTACAATTTATAGCGGTAAGTCCTATGTGGCAACAAGTTATAAAAGGTATTATCATAGCAGTTGCAGTTGCAATAGATATGGCAAAATACAGAAGAAAATAATTATTAAATAAATAAAATGCAGGCAAATCATTAGTTTTTTAGCTAGAGATTTGCCTGTATTTTATTTATTTTCTAAATAATAATCAAATTGGTAAGCCTTAGCACTCGTGCTAGTAATAATTTAATACATAATGTATAATAGTATTTAGGCATAATCAAAAAATAACAAATCTATCTGTCAGTATTTTTTAATCATAATTTATTGCCAAAGTGCCCTAATAGACCTGATATGAGAGTAATTTGTCTCCTTGGCTAATAAAAAATATTCATGGCAGTTCTAATTGTTATTTATTTTCATGTGCCTTATTAAATAATTCATCTATCGGAGGTAGTTAAATGAATTCATATAGAATTATGATTGTAGACGATGAAGAAGAAATACGCCTTGGAATCATAAAAAAGATTGATTGGGAAGCCAATGGATTTATAGTTGTTGGTGATGCTGAGAATGGACAAGATGCCTTGGAAAAAGCAGAAAAACTACAGCCAGATGTTATAATGACAGATATTAAAATGCCATTTATGGATGGGTTGGAACTAGGAAAGAAGTTGGTAGAATTAATGCCATCTACAAAAATTATTGTATTTTCAGGATGTGATGATTTTGAGTATGCTCATAAGGCAATAAAGATAAATGTAGTTGAATATGTTTTGAAACCGATTAACTCAGCAGAACTCATAGAAGTTTTAGTGAGGCTAAAAGAACAGCTCGATCGTGAATATAACGAAAAACGAAATTTAGAAACACTTTATAAGCATTATATTAAAAGTCTACCAGTAATTAGAGAACAATTTTTAGTTGGTGCAATTGAAGGCAGGATAAATGAAGAACAATGGCATGAACAAATGGAGGAGCTGGGAATAGAATTCAAGTATAAGCATTTAACAGTAGGGATTATTCAGGCAGATGGAACACTATCCTTTGAAGAAAACTTAAATAGTTTTTCGGGGCAAAAGGAATCAGCACTTACACCAATTTCTATTAAGAAAATTGTAGATGAAAATGTGGGTAAGTATTGTAAATTTATTAGTTTTATTTATTCTGGTATGGTAATAGTTATGGGTAACTTTGAAAAAAAGGAAGATATATTATTATTTATAAAAGGTATAAATGAGGTTTGTAAGGTTTATAAGAGAATTATGAGTTTAACAATATCTGCAGGAATAGGGTATGTTTATAGTAATCCTTCGCAAATACGTTTTTCATATAGAACTGCACAAAATGCATTAGATTATAGATTTATATTAGGAGCTGGAAAGGCTATTTATATTGATGATGTAGAGCCAGATAATTCAATCCAGCTACAACTTGATGAGAAAGAAGAACGATCGATGTTAAATGCAATAAAAATTTCTTCAGAGGATGAAATTTCAGAGGCAATTGATAGTTTGTTTAAGAAAACAGAGGATTTATTATTGCCTTTTAATCAATATAGAATTTATCTTATGGAAATTATGACGTCACTTTTAAAACTTGTTCAAACATATGCATTTGATATAGAAGAAATTTTTGGTGAAAATTTTAATGCATACAGTTATTTAGAATCCTTTAATTCTATTCATGAAGTCAAAAAATGGATTATAGAAAAAGCTATTAGGATAAATAGTTATATTAAAAGAGAGCGAATCAATTCATCTATGATGCTTATTGAAAAAGCAAAACAATATATAAAAGAAAATTACAGTGATTATGATGTTTCAGTAGAAAAATTATGTTCTAAATTGCATGTTAGTCCAACATATTTTTCTACAATGTTTAAGAAGGAAACAGGAACAAGCTTCGTAAATTATCTCACAGCAACACGTTTAGAAGAAGCCGTTAAACTTTTGAATACAACAGATGATAAGACATACATGATAGCGGAAAAAGTTGGATATCCAGAAGCTAATTATTTTAGTTATGTTTTTAAGAAACAGTTTGGAGTATCTCCATCAAAGTATAGAAAGAATTGAGTTGATTTACTATGCTTAATTTGTTTAAGAGAAAAATACAGAAGACAATAAATTACGTTAACAGCGGAAGTATACAACATATAATATCAATTTCTTTTACCGTAATAGCAGTTATAGGAATGGTTACTGTTGGAGGGGCTTTATATTTTCGTTTTATAACTTCCACTGAAGAAATGGTATCTGAGCATAATAAATCTATGTTAGATCAAGTAAATTTGAATTTAGATTCTTATCTGAGGAATATGATGAAAGTGTCTGATACCACTTATTACAATGTAATTAAGAAGAAAGATTTGGCTACAGATACCATAGATAAAGAAATGGACTTATTGTATGAAACAAATAAAGATTCACTTATAAGCATATGTGCCTTTTCGCAAGATGGGGAAGTTATAGCGGCATCTCCTGTAAAACAATTAAAAAGCTCTATTGATCCACGAGTGAGTGATTGGTTTACTAAAGCGATAGATAAGAAAGAAAATTTACATTTTTCAACACCTCATGTTCAAAATTTATTTGTAGATCCAGATTATAAATATCGTTGGGTCGTATCATTAAGTAGGGCTATTGAACTTACTAATAATAAGAAAACAACATCTGGAGTATTGTTAGTTGATATAAATTTTAGTGGAATAGAGCAGATATGTAAAAATGCAAATATAGGAAAGTCAGGATATGTTTATCTAGTTGATAGAGAAGGCGAAATTATTTATCATCCTAGGCAGCAATTGATTTATTCAGATTTAATAGATGAAAATAATAAAATTGAAGCAGCTTATGATGATGGAAATCATATAGAAACTTTCAGAGGAGAAAAAAGATTAGTTACAGTTAAAACTGTTGGATACACTGGATGGAAAATTGTCGGAATTACACCGATGTTAGATATTACTTCAGATTATTATCAAATGAGTATATTTGCTGTGTTCATTATGTCTTTCGCTATCTTTATACTTGTATTTCTTAATATGTTTGTCTCTTCAAGAATAGCTAACCCAATACGATTATTAGAAAAGTGTGTGAAGAAATTGGAAAATGGAGTAAAAGATGTAGATGTTTCGATAAGCGGATCATATGAAGTTCAGCATTTAGGAAAAGCAATTCGTTCTATGGTCAACCAAATGCATACACTTATGGACAACATAATGATTGAACAAGAATCAAAAAGAAAAAGTGAGCTTAATGCTCTTCAAGCACAAATTAATCCCCATTTTTTATATAACACATTGGATTCAATCATATGGATGATAGAAAATGAAAATTATGATGGGGCAATAATTATGGTAACTGCTTTAGCAAAACTTTTTAGAATAAGCTTAAGTAAAGGCAAAAATATAATAACAGTGAGAGATGAAATTGAGCATGCACGAAATTATTTGACCATACAAAATATACGGTATAAAAATAAATTCACATATAATATTGAAGTTGATGAGAAAGTTCTTAATTATGGAAGTATTAAATTAATTATTCAACCGTTAATTGAAAACGCAATTTATCATGGTATGGAATTTATGGGGGGAGATGGTGAGATTTTAGTAAAGGCATATGCAAAAGATAATGAGTTATATATTGATGTTGTAGATAACGGACTTGGAATGCTTCAAGATGTTGCAAATAGCCTTTTAACAGGTGAAAGCAAGATTGAAAAGAAGAGCTCTGGTATAGGATTGAAGAATGTTAATGAAAGAATACAACTATATTTTGGAAAGAGATATGGACTCGAAATTTATAGCGAGCCAGATGAAGGGACAACAGTTCGTATTCATATGCCATGTGTGGACTTTTATGAAATTAGAAAAAGGGAGGAAGATAAATAGTGAAGAGAAAAAGGAAGCAAATTTTTATTACTTTATTTTTGCTATTAATATTATCTTTCTTACTTTTCTTAAATAATACATTGTGGCATGAAAAAGATATAAGGATATACAACATATCAATTATAACTAGAGGAAGAAACAGTGAAAGCTTAATGATAATGAGACAGGGGATAGAGCAGGCAGCTTCAGAAATGAATGTTAATGTAAGTTTTGTTACTTTGTCGGAAGATAATAGTATTGACGAACAGAAAGAACTTATAGAACGAGAGATAAAAAATAAGGCAGATGCAATAATTATATCGCCTGCAGATTACGAGAAAATGGCAGAACCAATAGAAAATGCTAGAAAAAAGATACCAATTATATTATTTGATTCTACTATAAAATCAGAACATGCTCAGCCTAGTATTTCTTGTGATAACTATAAGCTTGGATCTAGCTTGGGGGAAGAATTAATAAAGAACGGAGATATGAACAAGAATATTTTAATAATCAAAAACAACTTAGAGTGCAGCAGTGTAAAGGAACGATATAATGGATTCATGAGTGTTATGAATCGAACATATAACAAATGTACATTTTGGGATTTTTCAGAAGATAAGCAGACTACTTATTATAATCAAGCTAAAAGTTTGTTAGAGAACAATAATATTGATGTTGTGGTTACATTTGATGCAGGATTATTAGAAAATGTTTCTCAAGCTAAAAAGGATGTAATGGGTATTAACAAAGAAAAAGCATCAATAGAGATATATGGGACAGGAAGTACAAGCAAAATTCTTTCTTTTTTAGAAGATAAGGTTATTAGTGCAACAGCTATTCAAAATGAATTTAATGTAGGATATCTAAGTATAAAATCAGCAGTATATAAGATTAATAAAAAAGATATGCCCAATAACATTATCTCTTCAACAGTTATAAATACAAAAAATATGTATTCGGAAGAAAATCAAAGATTATTATTCCCATTTGTTAGATAAGCACCATAAATGCAAGGATGAACTTTTGTATAAATGTATTGTGGTGCTTGATGGAATCATATGGTGGAGGGATTGTAGTGAGATTAATTAAGAAATTATCAGGGCTTTTAACAGTAGTCTCAATTTTTAATGTATTGTCATCTTGTAGTGCAAATGTGAAATCGGCAAATTATAGTAATGATATTAAGGAAATAAAAATAGGTGTAACCTTATATAAACAAGATGATGCATTCATATCAGAAATTTCAAAGAATATTGAGGATATAGCAAAAGAAAAGGAGAATCAAGGTAAATATAAGATCATTGTGAATGTTGCAGATGCTAAAGGAAATTTAATTAACCAAAGTAATCAAGTAGATAAATTTGTTGCGCAGAATTACGATGTTATATGCGTAAATATGGTTGATCGTACAGCGGCATCTATGATCATTGATAAAGCAAAATCAGCTAATATTCCAATTGTTTTCTTTAATCGTGAACCAGTAGAGGAAGATATGGAAAGATGGAATAAGCTCTATTACGTTGGAGCAGATGCGCAACAATCAGGTGAGATGCAAGCAAATATCATTATAAATGCTTATAAAAAAGACAATAAAATGGTAGATAAAAATGGAGATGGCAAAATCCAGTATGTAATGCTTGAAGGAGAGCAGGGACACCAAGATTCTTTAATTAGAACGGAATACTGCATTAAAACTATAACTCAAAATGGAATTGAATTAGAGAAATTAGCTGATGATACGGCAAATTGGCAAAGTGCTCAGGCAACAACAAAGATGTCACAATGGATTAAAAATTTTGGAGATAAAATTGAAGTTGTATTTAGCAATAATGATGAAATGGCACTTGGAGCAATAAATGCAATAAATGATGCTAATATAGGCGGTAAAAAACCACTAGTTGTAGGAATTGATGGGCTTCCTAAAGCGTTAGAGGCAGTGAAAAATGGATCTATGATAGGAACTATTTTAAACGATTCGAAAAAACAGGCAAATGCGATCTTCAATCTTGCATATACATTAGCTTCTCATGGAAATGTAAATTCCATAGAGGGACTTGAGAAAGGAAAGTATATTAGGACTCCTCATGCTGAGGTTACTAGTGATAATGTTGATTTATATATAGAAAATAAATAAAATTATATATTATGTATAGATAATGTAGAAGTATATTTATTACAAAAAAAGAAGTAAGTCTTTTTCGATTTACCTCATTTTTTGTATAAGCATACTTCTATTTTTATAAATTTTTATCAGCAGGATCTATAGCTATAGTTAGATTATATTCAATATGCCTTATACCAGTATAAAGTTCTTTATTACACACATAATAAAATAAATGATTTAAGAAATAAAGATAAAATTTAATGTGCTTTTTATGTATAGAAACTGACCATGAAGGCAAAGTCTTTGCAAAGTACTATGAAAATAGGTTTATTTTCGTAGGAACCTTAAGTATCGAGATGCTAGGAAGAGTAGGGAGCTATTTGATAAATCAACGGAGGATAAAAATGAGAAATTCTAAAAAGATATTGGTATTATTCACTATTATGGTTATGATAATAAATTTATTATTAAATTCTAATAAAGTAGTTGCCAATATCAAGTTAACAGCCACGGAAGGAAGGCCAGTAAGAGCAAGCGTATTATTACGTACTTTGGAGGATCCATATACCGCCTTACTTAAGCAAAGTTTTGAAGAGATTCAGAAAAATAATCAAGGGAATATTGAATTTACTTTTTATGACTGTAAGAATGATCAATCATTACAAAACAGAAATGTTAATTCAATACTTAATGCAGGAAATGCAGATATTATATTACTGAATCTAGTAGATCCAACAGGAGTGAGGACAATTGTAGATAGAGTCAAAGAAAAAAATATACCTTTAGGTTTATTCAATATAGAACCACTAAATATGGAAACTGTAAAATCATATAGTAAAGCTTATTTTGTTGGAACAAATCCAGCCGAAGCGGGAATACTGCAAGGTGAACTTCTTTCCAGCTTATGGAATAAGGATAGAACAATTATTGATAAAAATGGAGATAATATAATGCAATATGTTATGTTGATGGGACCGCGTAATAACTTGGAGGCAATTGGAAGAACTAAGTATTCTGTTTTATCAATCAATGATGCAGGAATTAAAACAGAAGAAATTGCTTTGAGAGTTTGTAATTGGGAAGAAAACTTAGCTAAAGATGCTATGGATGCATTATTCTTATCGAATGGAAATAAAATTGAAGTTATAATTTCTAATAATGATGCTATGGCAATAGGTGCAATTGAGGCATTGCAAAAGTATGGATATAATAGTGGAGATAAAAATAGGACAATACCAATTGTTGGTGTAGATGGGATACCGAAAGCGATACAGCTCATTAATCAAGGAATTATGACTGGATCTGTTCCTCAAGATGCAGCTAGCATGGCAGAAGCGACTTATCTTATAGGAATGAATTTGGTTAATGGTAGACCTCCACTTGATGGAACTTCGTATAAGTTTGATGATACAGGAGTTGCAGTACGTATTCCTTACAAAGGATATATAAGCAATGATAATATCTAAGGTTATTTAAGTTGATTAAATAACTTATAATAAAAAATATGGAGGATTAGTATAAGATGTCTAAGAAAATAACTACCATAATTATTATCATGATTGCAGCAGCTATGCTAATAAGCATTAATCAAAGTAATATCATGGCGAGTTCAAGAATTGCTGAAGGAAAGGCTATTAAAGCAGCTGTACTATTATATAGATTTGATGATGCTTATATTTCTTTAGTTCGTGAAAATTTAGAAAAAATACAAAAAGAGAACGAAGGAAACATTGAATTTATTTTTTATGATGGGAAGAATGATCAATCTATACAGGATAAAGATATTAATAACTTAATTGAAAAGCAAGATGTTGATCTTTTGCTAGTAAATCTAGTCCAAACAACGAGTACACAGTCAGTTATTAATAAAGTAAAAGGAATTAATATTCCAGTAATTCTATTTAATAGGGAACCAGTTGCGATAGATTCTATAAGATCTTATAATAAAGCTTGCTATATAGGAACAGAGGCTGAGGAAGCCGGACTATTACAAGGAAAAGTTATTATAAATGCATGGAATAAAAATAAAACAGCAATGGATAAAAATAAAGATGATATACTTCAATATGTTATGTTAATGGGAGAACAAAATAATTTAGAGGCAATTAAAAGAACAGAATACTCTATATTAAAAATCAATAATTCGGGAATAAAGACTCAAGAAGTTGCATTAAGGGTTTGTGATTGGAATGAGGAAGAAGCTAGGAATGTTACTAAAACATTGTTTCTGCAGTATGGAAATAAAATTGAGGCTATAATTGCGAATAATGATTCCATGGCTATAGGTGCGATTAAAGCATTGCAAGAATATGGCTATAATAAGGGTGGCAAGACTCCTAATATAGCAGTTGTAGGAGTTGATGCAATACCAGAGGCACAGGAATTAATTAAACAAGGAATAATGACTGGGTCTGTTCTACAGGATCCTTATGAATTAGCTAAAGCACTTTACAGTGTTGGAATTAATCTTGTTTCTAATAAAAACCCGCTTTATGATACAGAATATAAATTTGATCAAACAGGAGTTTCAATTCGATTGCCTTATCATGAATACATGAGTAAGTAAGAATTAAAAGATATATAAAATAACTTTACAATCAAACCAACTTAACTTAATATTAAGTTAATAAAAAAACGTATTATATTATTAAAATTTACGAGGAGTGGGGCTAAAATGAGTAAATTAGAAGAAATAATAAAGTATAATGAAAGTTTTGTGGGGAACAAAGATTATCAGGAATATGTAACAACTAAGATACCTAAGAAAAAGATGGCGATATTATCATGTATGGATACAAGATTAACAGAATTGTTGCCTAAAGCCATGAATATCAAAAATGGGGATGCAAAAATAATAAAAGATGCAGGAGCAACAGTTATGCACCCATTTGGTGGCGTAATGAGAAGTATATTAGTTGCAGTATATGAATTTGGAGCAGAAGATGTTTTTGTAATAGGACATCATGGTTGTGGGATGAGTAATTTAAACACAAAAAAACTTGTTGATAAAATGTTAGATAGAGGAATTAAGGAAGAAACGCTCTCTACTTTAAATAACGCAGGAGTTAACGTTGAGAGATGGCTTCATGGTTTTGAATCTGTTGAGGAATCAATAAAAGAAAGTGTTAAAATGATAAAAGATCATCCTCTTTTACCTAACGACGTAAGGGTACATGGTCTCATTATGAGTCCTGAAACTGGAGAATTAGAAATCATAATAAATGGAGATATTAAAGACGTAAACTAAAGGCTAGATACCGAAGTTAAAATTTATAGTTAGGTGTATAAATACCGAAAGGAAGGTCATGCATTTGTTCGGGTTACTTAAGGATTTTGTTGCGAATTTCTAACATTAGAAGTTGTACCCATTTTTGCATGCTCCCGTGACAAGCACAGGACAAGCAATAAATGGAACAACTTCTAATGAAGAAATGTCTGCAACTAAATCCCATATGTAACGCCTCCACAAAAGCATGACCTTCCTTTCTGGAATATATCATAATTGGAAATATATGTTTTGATTTGAGTTCGGTATCTAGATACGAAATACCTAGAGATCAATACATGGATTGTGATTACGTTGTAAATTTTTATGAGTTATCAAATCTATAGTGTTAATAAATACCCAATAATTTTAAAATTAAACATTGAATGTTATGTAGGAGTAAAATTTACCTATCCTATATGGGGACATCAGAATTCTTTGTCTGGCATGGGAGAATCAGCGTATTTTGAGTGTGTTCTTTCATATGCCTAATTTGCTAACCTCGGAAATATAAAAATATTTGCGTGAATATGGATTTACTTTAATTTACTACTAAATTAGAAATGGAATATATGTTTTTGCACAGTGTTCATAAGAAGATTTTGCTGGCTGTAATTCTAGATTATAAGTTGTTCCAAATGTGCTTGTTCAAAGCATAGTCTTTGAAGCAAGCACTTTGGATGCAACTTATAATTGTAGAATTACCCAGTAAAATCTTCAAGGAACCGGAGCAAACACATATATTCTATTTCGTCTTTTCAGCAGCAAACATAAATTGTCCTCAATACTTGCAAGTATTTCTATATTTCACTCAATTAGCAATACTTACACTTATGAAGAATGTAAATTATATCTTGGTTTCTAGTATGTGCTTCCAATATCTTTTAGGCATCATTCTACATTGAAGTTTAAGATTTTTTCGCTCTTGTATAGTAGTGGCTTTAAAATATGTTTTCCAAAGGTCTGTATATTCATCGTTGTGAAATTTTAGTTTTTCATAAGTTTCCATATCCATATCTATTATTTCGTAAAAATTTGTATTATATATTAAAGCCTTTTGTCTAGAAATATCGTGTATAATAAAATATTCCCTAGGAAATCTATTTTTAAAATGATCCCCAATAAGCTCTAAAATATCATTATCTGGTTCAATAGAAGAGTATAAAAGTTTCTCTTCTATTTGATTAAATCTAATAAATCCTTCAAATCTATGGCATTCATTTAAAACATTTTTTGTAATATTATCTACAAGTCTTATTACATCTATATTTAAAAAATCATGAACATCTGGTCCGAGTTTAAAGGCTATCTTTAAATAATTAAATATTATTATTCCTTTGTCCTCATAATTACTTAAAAATGCAAAGTATATTTTTTTTAATGAGAGGAAATTAATTTTATTTATAATAGCATTTTTTACTTTTTTGAACTTATTAATATCAGTAGAAATTTCAACTATATTCCCTAGTAGAAGGGGAGTATTTGTTTGGCTTTTTCCATATATAGATGTTGGAGGTGAGCCGTTTGAGTAAAAAGCATCATATATGGAAGTTAATAGGCCTTCAAAAGTATCGTCATATAAGTATATTTTCATAATCAAAACTCTCCAGTTAAAGAAGTAATTTTATCACCTAATGTTAATATATTTGACTTAGGAATTATATTATTTAAAGAGTTTTCATTTTTTATAGATGATATATGTGATAAAGAAATATTATCCTTAGGTAATATAATTCCAGAAGGAAGCTTTACATCATTAAATGAAGTATTATCAAAAAATGATATTTGATTAGGATTTACGCTGCCACTTTTAGAAATATCGTGTTCTAGAAGTTTATTTTTTATTTTAATAGTATCAAAAAGAACATCTCCATGATATTTTCCGTTACAGGTAATAAAATATTTAGCTCTTTTAAGTACAACCCTTAGATTTCTCAAGTCATCAAAGGTCAGATTATGAACTCTTCTTATTTTTAAAATTTTCTTAGCAGAAGTAACTCCTATACCAGGTATTCGTAATAATTTTTCATAAGAAACTTTGTTAATTTCAACAGGAAATTCATTCAAATTGGATAATGCCCAATGTGTTTTTGGGTCAAAATTTAAATCAAAGTTATCATCATCATTCTTCAAGAGTTCATTAGCTTTAAATCCATAATATCTAAGAAGCCAATCGGCTTGATAAAGTCTATGTTCTCTAAGCATTGGTGGATGCGTAATGTCAGGAAGCAGGTTATTGTCCTTAATTACAGGGACATAAGCAGAGTAGTACACTCTCTTTAGACTATATTTATTGTAAAGAGCTTCAGAGAGTTTTAGGATTTTTCCATCACTTTCAGGAGTTGCACCAACGATTAATTGAGTACTTTGACCACCTGGTACAAACAATGGTGTACTTTTTATGCTTTTTTTCATTTCACTATAATTAAGTATTGAATTTTTTATAGTTTTCATAGGTTGTAGAATTTTTTCTTTACTCTTTTGAGGTGCTAAAAGTTTAAGACTATTGCTAGAAGGAAGTTCTATATTAACACTCATTCTATCTACAAACTTTCCAGCTTCCTCAATTAAAGCATTATCAGCGCCAGGTATAGCTTTTAGATGAATATAACCATTGAACTTATTTTCTATACGCAGTTTTTTCACAGTTTTAAGTAGAAGTTCCATAGTATAATTAGGATTATAAATAACAGCAGAACTTAAAAAGAGGCCCTCTATATAATTACGCCTGTAAAAATTAATAGCAAGACTGCATATTTCATCAGGAGTAAAGCTTACTCTTAAAAAATCTCTAGATGATCCATTAATGCAATATTTACAATCAAAAATACAATCATTTGAAAATAATATTTTAAGGAGAGAAATGCAACGTCCATCCGGAGTAAAGCTGTGACAAATACCAGCTTCTGAAGCATTGCCTATTCCATTTTTAGCATTCTGTCTCTTTGAGCCAGAAGAGGAACAAGAGACATCATATTTTGCGGCATTAGATAATATTTTTAATTTTTCCATTAAATCCATTTTGATTACACTTCCTTATAAAATGAAACTTTAAAATTAAAATATATGCTCTGACAAAACTTGAATAGTGTATTGGAATTTAGTTTTTGTATTTTTGCATTAATTAGGCACGTAGAGAATAAAATTTTAAAGTTAAATTAATTATCATAAAATATACACGCTCTAAAAAATTTAATTCATCGAAGTTTATTTTAAAATATAAGATAATAAAAAATTAGGTAATTCTATAATGATTGAATCATATTTTTTAGAACATATACAAATAGAAAAAGAACATATATTCGTTAAAAATATTATATACGAATATATGTTCTGTGGCAATGAATTCATTTTAAAGTTTTGATAAAAAACTAAAATGAAAAGTTAAATTCCGTATGTAAGAGTAACTTCTGTGTAAATAGAATTCAGTTATAAACTTATTTATGATTAAATTAAAAAAATAATGCTTTGGTATATGTTACATTAAAAATAATCAGTAACTATAACAAATGCATTATTTATTTTAATAAATATATTAAATAGCGGTTACAGTATCACGCTCAATTAAAGTATTCATAAGAATAATTCTCTTGCTGCAAGAATTATCACATTCTATTTTTTCTAATAGCAGTGTTGCTGCATTTGAGCCAAGAAGAAACATGTTTTGATCTATAGTAGTTAACTTAGGTTCTACAAATTTACTCAAATCTATATTATCGAATCCCATAATAGATAATTTATCTGGTACATCTATATTTAGTTTTTTGCAAGCGTTAAGTACACCAACAGCCATAAGGTCATTGCAAGCAAGAACTGCAGTTGCAGTAGATGATTTAAGGATATTTAGGAATGTATTAACAGTGTTATCAACAGTTTCACTACTATTTCCATTTCCTATGTTGATAATATTTTTTGGATTAAAATTATTTAAATCATCCATTATTTCTGTATAAACTTTTTCTTTTACGTCATAAGAATAACTATCTTTTCCTCTAACAAATAGTATATCTTTGTGATTTTTTTCTAATAAATAATTTAAAGCCATACTTGCACCCATAGCTTCATCATTTACAACAGATGAAATATTTGTGGACACGGAATGTCCATTAACAAAAACAATGGGAGTTTGTTTTGAAATATTATGAAAAAATTTAGATTTAATATTTTCTGTATTTGGGTCAATAACTATTATTCCAGATACATTCCTAGATAATAAATTGTTAACACATAATTTTTCTTCTTCACTATCATTATTACTACATGCCAGCACTAAAGACAAATTATTTGCTTTTAAGCTGCTTTCAATCCCGTTTATAACTTCTGGGAAAAACATATTATTGATACTAGGAACAACAACACCTATAGTAGCTGACTTCTGTTTAGTAAGCTCACGTGCTTGCATATTGGGAATATATTTAAGTTCCTCTATTACTTCAAGTACTCTTTTTCTTGTTTCTTCTTTCACTGGATAATTGCCATTCATTACCCTTGAAACAGTGGCAACAGATACATTAGCTTTTTTTGCTACATCTACTATGGTTAATTTCATAATTATTCCACCTTATAATATATTTATAAATTTATCAAAGGCAGCAAATCCTTCTTTATTTCTTTTAAATACTCCGGAGTGACATAATACTTCTAAGAATTTAAATCCAACTTCCTCTTTTAAAATAGAATCAACGTTTTCTTGAGATATATTAGAGTGTTTTTCTAGAAGATATTTATACCAATCAGAATGTTTTGCCACCATTTCATCATCTAAAATGTTGTCTTTTCTATTAATTAAGTATTCCTTTAAAATGTTTAATTCTTCTTTTAATCTTGCAGGAAGAACTGCAAGTCCCATGACTTCTATTAGTCCTATATTTTCTTTTTTAATGTGATGAACTTCACTATGAGGATGGAAAATACCAAGAGGGTGCTCAGTACTTGTTCTATTGTTCCTTAAGACTAAATCTAGTTCGTACTTATTATTCCTTTTTCTTGCAATAGGAGTAATAGTATTATGCGGTTCATCCATTGTATGACTTAATATATTTACAGATTCATCAGAATAACTTCTCCATGAAGTTAAAATATGATCAGCTAAATCTAATAATTTATCTTTATCATTACTTGAAAGTCTAACAACAGACATAGGCCATTTGACTCTACCTATTTCAACATCTTCATAATTTTTAACTGAGTAGTTTTTTTCTATTATAGCCTTTTCCATAGCAAATGTGTAGTGACCACCTTGATAATGATCATGAGATAGTATTGATCCTCCAACTATAGGCAAGTCAGCGTTAGATCCAGCAAAGTAATGAGGGAGTATATCAGTAAAAATCAATAAATTCCTAAAAGTATCCTTATTAATTTTCATAGGTATATGCTCGCTATTTAGAATTATACAATGCTCATTATAATAAGTATAAGGGGAATACTGTAAGAAATATTTTTGTTTATCAAAATCCAAAGGTATAATTCTATGAGTCTGTCTGGCAGGATGATTTATATGACCATAAAATCCTTCATTTTCTTTACATAATAAACATTTAGGATATGAACTAGATTTAATCAATTTAGCCTTTGCTATATCTCTAGGATCTTTTTCTGGCTTTGATAAATTAATTGTTATATCTAAGTCTCCATATTCCGTTGGTGCTTTCCAGATTATGTTCTTATCAATTCTATCTTTTCGAATATAGTTAGAAGAAATACTTAAATCATAATAGTACTCAGTAGCTTTAGTTGGAGATATATTATATAAATTATTAAAATTATTTATAACCTCAGAAGGTCTTGGCATTACGCAGTTCATAATTAAAGTATCAAATAAGTCTCTTTCAGTCACTGTATTTTCTATTAAATTATTTTCACATGCGTAGTCTAAGATATTTTCTAAGATAGGAGTTGGAGTTTCTAAAGTTTCATCAACTTCACAAACTTCAAATTCATTTAAGTTTAATACTCCAAGAATCATATTGGTAGAGTAAATTATATCATCATTATTTATAAGATTTTTTTTCAATGCAAAGTTTATAAGTCTACTTATTTCATGATTTATATTTATCATGCTAAAACCTCCTCAATTTTAACAAAAGGTATTAATCTAAGACATATCTAAAAAATAAGTCCATGTTAGTTTATTTCATAGACTATCTTTTTCTATGCCTAGGTGGCGGAAACTTGAACCATATAAGTTTTTAGGTTGGCTCTAGTTTCCCAAGATAAATTTTAAAATTCTATATGATTTTATTATTTGTCATCATATCCGTTAGGATTATTTTTGTGCCATGTCCAAGCTGTTTTGATTATAGCTTTTACATCAGTATATTTAGGAGTCCAGCCTAGAATCTTTTGAGCTTTTTCATTAGAAGCTATTAATCTTGCAGGATCACCAGCACGTCTTTCGCCCACAACAACTTTAATTTCTTCACTAGTTGCTTCTTTAGCTGAATCAATCATTTCTTTAACGCTAAAGCCAATTCCATTACCTAGATTGAAGATGTTACTTTTATTTCCGCTTTGTAAATACTCAACAGCTTTTATATGTGCGTCTGCTAAGTCTAGTACATGAATATAATCTCTTATACAAGTACCATCAGGAGTATCATAATCTTCTCCAAAAACAGTTATAGCTTCTCTTTTTCCAAGTGGAACTTGAAGTATTAGAGGTATTAAGTGACTTTCAGGAGAGTGATCCTCACCGATGCTTCCATCTTCTAGTGCACCAGCTGCATTAAAGTATCTTAAAGAAACGTAATTTATTCCATTAGCTTTGCTAACCCATTTCATCATTTTTTCCATAGTCAGCTTTGTTTCACCATAGGTATTAGTTGGATTTGTTTCATCATCTTCAGAGATAGGAATTTTCTTTGGTTCTCCATATACTGCTGCAGTTGAAGAAAAAACTATATTCTTAATATCATGTTTTACCATGCTTTCAAGTAATATTTGCATACCATATACATTATTATTGAAATATAGTAGAGGTTTTACCATACTTTCGCCAACTAAAGAATTAGCAGCGAAATGTATAATAGCATCGATTTTATTTTCAGAAAAAACTTTATCTAAAAACTCAGAATCTCTTATATCACCTTTATAAAATTTTGCTTTTGGATTTACAGCTTTCATATGACCTGATTGTAAATTATCAACTATTATTACGTCTTTATTTTGTTTTACAAGTTCATGAACTGTATGAGAGCCGATATATCCAGCACCACCACAAACTAATATTGACATATTAACATCTCCCTTATTTTTATTGATTTGGTTTAAAGACTTATACTTTAAATTTAAACTAAATCTTTCTTATAATCAACTTAATAAAATCTTAAGTAGTAAATCTTTTATCCAATTTTTCTTGTTCCATCTGAAATGCTAACTACATAGAAGCTAGGTTCATAGCCAATTTTGCTTGTATATTCAGCTTTAACTTTTTCTACAAATGAATCTATGCAGTCTTCTTTAACAATATTAACTGTGCAGCCTCCAAAACCAGCGCCTGTCATACGAGCTCCAATTACACCTTCACTTTTCCAAGCAAGAGAAACTAAAGTATCTAGCTCTATTCCAGTAACTTCATAATCATCTCTTAGAGAAATGTGAGAATCATTCATAAGTTTTCCGAATAGAGTTAAATCATTTTCTTCTAGAGCTTTTACAGCCTTTAATGTTCTTCTATTTTCATATACTGCATGTTTTGCTCTTTTTGCTTTAATAGGATCTGAAATACAAGATTTAACTTCTTCAAATTCTTCTTCTGTAAGCTCACCTAAAGCATTAATATTCTTAACTTTTTGTATTTCAGCTAAGGCAGTTTCACATTCACTTCGTCTTTCATTGTACTTAGAGTCAGCTAGACCACGCTTTTTATTTGTATTGGCAATTACTATCTTGTAGCCATCCATAGCAATAGTACTGTATGAATATTTCAAGGTATTACAATCTAAAAGAATCGCACAATTTTCCTTTCCCATGCCAATAGCAAATTGATCCATTATTCCACAATTTACACTGATAAATTTATTTTCAGCTTCTTGACACATTTTTACTATATCAACCATGTTGATATTTAAATTGAACAAATCATTTAATATAGTTCCCATCAAAACTTCTATTGAAGCAGAAGAGGACAATCCAGAACCATTTGGAATATTTCCATAGAAAAGTATTTCAAATCCATTAGGAATATTATAACCATGATTTTCAAAAGTTTTAATTACACCTTTAGGATAATTGGCCCAATCGTGTTGTTTTTCATATATCATATTCTCTAAACTAAATTCTAAAATTCCTAATTCTTTAAAGTTTAAAGAGTTAACTAATACATTTTTATCTTCTCTTTGTCTAACTAAAGCATAAGTTCCAATAGTAAGAGCGCAAGGAAAGACATTACCTCCATTGTAATCAGTATGCTCTCCAATTAAATTAACTCTTCCAGGTGAAAAGAAAACACTTTCAGCATCTTTTGCAAATAATTTTGTGAAATCACTTTTTAATACATTAATATTCTCCATATTTAATACCTCCCTTTTAATTTAATAGTAAGCGATTACTATTAAAAAGTAAAGAGGGAATTAAGAAAATTTAGAATTTTTTAGATATATACAAAATCTGTGAATATACACTATAGATGAAGGCTTAATAGGACAACAGTGATAAGCTTGATCTTTCATGAGAAAGATTACAAATAATAATTATTTCTGAAGTGATTATTTGAGAATATATAAATTTAGAATATTTTTATAGAAAAGGCTTACTGTTATAAAATTTAATAGGTAGCCTAAATTTTAAGCTACCTATTAGAATGTCCACTATTTTTTTGAATGGGAATGTCTATTTGAATTGTTGTTCATATTGTTCATCATGTTATTCATATTATTCATAGGCATATTGCCCTGATTTCCCATTAGCATACTTAATAAGGAATTAATATCGTTCATATTTCCCATATTATTCATATTTGGACCATTGCTATTCATATTATTTGCATTATTCATGTTAGGGTTGTTATTTGGATTATTAAATGGAGAACCGTTAGATCCGCCCATATTTCCCATCAACATGTTCATTAATGGATTTCCATTCATAGGGTTCATGCCGCCACCCATGCCACCCATAAGCATGTTCAATAAAGGATTACCACCCATTTGATTTGGATTACTGCCACCATTTTGGTTAGGCATCATGGGATTTCTAAATCCGCCACCCATTCCATTAAAAAGGGAACTGAGTATCATACTTAATAAAGGATTCATTTTACCACCTTTTTGTTAATTGCTTTATTATAGTTTATTACAGAGGCATATAAAAGGATACTAAAATTTAATCTATAATAAAATATATATATGTTGCAATTCACAATGCACAACGCACATTGCACAATTCACAATTGCAACTAAAATTATTGCAATATTTTTAGAATTATCATGAAGAATCATTTTTGAAATATATATATTAATGAAAGAAAATATTTTATGTTTAGAATACAGAATAAAAGAGGAAAAAATGAATAAAATAAACACAAGAACGAGGGCTGAGAACTGTAATCTTAGTTCTTTTTTATGTTTGTTTATGAAATATAAAGACAGCTAGAGAATATAAGCTAAGGAACTTAGGAGAATTTTATGAGAATCGGAGAACTGGAGATAGCAATAATAGATATAATTACATTTACGGGAATATTAATAACTCTTTTAACAGGAGTGCTTAATTTATTTCAAAACAAGAAAACTCTTTACATAAATAATATTACAAGATTTAGAGTCATATGGATAACTACATTAAGAAC
Organism: Clostridium sp. YIM B02500; assembly: GCF_022324665.1. Classification (NCBI taxonomy): domain Bacteria; kingdom Bacillati; phylum Bacillota; class Clostridia; order Eubacteriales; family Clostridiaceae; genus Clostridium; species Clostridium sp. YIM B02500. Next base: position 51,377 of record NZ_JAKGTE010000020.1, read on the forward strand.
GCATATTGCAAGCTTGAAAGAGCTAAGCAATATAACTAACTTATATATTAGAACTAAAGATGGAAGTAATAAGGTTGAATATAGAAGAGAGTTAGATAAAATAGTATCGTTGATTAAAATGCATTTGAATTTTACAGGAAAACTAGATATTGAGCTAATATCAAAAGTAGAAGAATTAAAAGCTACACTTAATAGTTATTTATTAATATATTATTGTAAAAATGCAATAAAATCTGCAGAAAGAAATGAAGATATAACAACGAAATTTTATGAAGCTATAGATGTGATAAGTGAAAAAAAAATATTAAAGGAATTTTTGACTATGGCAAATAGTTATAAGAATGTTGAACATAAAAATAATATAAATTTATTAAATTTACTAGAACTTAAAAATGAAGTTAAATCTGCATACAGAGATGATTTGCAATTAATAAATAATATAGTTGAAAAAAGCGACTATATAGTAAGTAATTATGAAAATGAAATTGAAAGCCTAAATAGAGATATAGATGAGCTTGTGCAAATATGTTTAAAAGCTGAGTGGATTAGATGTAAGGTAGAAACTAGAATATGGCCGTATAATAAATATGATGAAGAAAGAGTAATTACTAAGCTAAAGGATGAATATAAAAATATTAGCCATAAAATGCAGACTTATAAATAGGAAGTCGCATTTATAAAGTTGAATAATAAATTTACATTTAAAAATGCTAGTAAGAAGGATCTTGCATTGGGATTAGAATTTAGAAACTTAAGTATGATATATATAATTTTATAACTTAAATCCTAATAATATTGATTATAAATTTTCATAGTGATATTATTTTTATTAACATGGATATAATTTCATATATAGAAATAAATGTTAATAAAAATAATTTTATATACATATGTTAAGGGGGCTATATAATATGGAAGAAAAAATTAATAGACAAAAGGCATGGGACGCACTTTGTAAGTATAATAAAAGTGATGCACTCAGAAAACATGGACTAGCAGTAGAGGGGCAATGAGACATTTTGCTAAACTCTATAATGAAGATGAGGATGTATGGGGCATAATTGGATTACTTCATGATATAGATTATGAAATGTATTCAGATAAGCATTGTGCTAAATCTCAAGAAATAATGAGAGAAGAAGGATTTCCGGAGAGTTATATAAGAGCGGTTGCATCTCATGGATATGGAATAGTAAATGAAATAAAACCTGAAAGCAATGCTGAGAAGGTACTTTATACAATAGATGAACTTACAGGTCTTATAGGGGCAGCTGCATTAATGAGACCATCTAAAAGCGTAATGGATCTAGAAGTTAAATCTGTTAAGAAAAAATTTAAGACTAAAGGATTTGCGGCAGGAGTAGACAGAAATGTAATATTAAATGGTTGCAAGATGATAGATATGGAATTAGACAAGGTTATAGAAAATACAATTTTAGGAATGAGAAATGTAGCAGAAGATATTGGCCTTTAGTATGGAATATTAATAGTTAAATTTATTAGAAAAATATAAAATTATATTGATAAAATACATTATTAAAATTAGGAGAATTTTTATGATTAAAAATGTAATATTTGATCTTGGAAATGTTATTTTAGATTTTCAACCAAAGATATATGTGGAATCTAAAATTGATGAAGAAAAGGTAGAAGAAATATATAAATGTGTATTTCAGAGTGATGAATGGCCGATGCTTGATAGAGGAACAATTTGTGAAGAAGATGCTAAAAGAAATATAATTAATAGAAACACTGAAAGTGAAGAGTTAATTAATAAAGTCTTTGAAAATTGGTACGACATACTGACTCCAATAGAAAGCAGCGTGGATACATTAAAAAAACTAAAGCAAAAAGGTTATAAAATTTATTATCTATCCAATTTTCATCTAGCAGCGTTTGAATATATAAATAATAAATATGACTTATTTAAATTATTTGAAGGAGGAGTGGTTTCTTATAAAGAGAAATTACTTAAACCTGAAAAAGAAATTTATGAGAAGATACTATATAGATATAGTTTAGAACCAGGTGAAACTTTATTTATAGATGATATGGAGCAAAATATCGAAGCTGCTATTAAGCTTGGATTAAAAGGAATAGTTTTAAAAGAACCAAGGAAACTGGAAGATGAATTACAAAAATTTGATATCAATATTTAAATAGTAAATAATAGAATGCATTAAAGTATTTTTATTGGACAATATAACACTAAAGGTTTTTAGAATAGGCATATAAAATATACTAAAATACTGACTTGCTATATTTTAATTATTCAGCAAGTGTATTTTAAAAAATTAAAAAACAGAGTTTAAAAATATACACATATGCTTATCTAGAAAATAGGAGGTGTTTGTATGGAGGATAAATATAATGTATCTTCAATGGGATTAACATATGACTTTATTCATAATGCTGCTGTAGCAAATACTGACATAAAGTTAAGTGATAACGAAGATTCACAGTCAAATGTTGAAAAAAGCTCTATAAAGGCTATAATAAAGCATTCGGGTGAGATAACAGGATATGAGCTTTCAAATGGAGAGAGAATAACTAAAGAAAGAGGCGTGGAGCTAGCCAAAGATGGAGCTATATCTGGAGTATCTGTCTCAACATCAAGAAAAGGTGAGGAATATTTACGGAGCTTAAGAGATGATGATGAGTCAAACAATTTAAGCGCCTTGCCAGTAGTAGAAGAATAAAATACTTTTTTAAATAAAATTTGCTTATAAACTCTATGAAATATGTTACTATTAAAATAAAGAAAGAATATTTTTAACTAGAAAACTCATATCATTGAATTCAATGATATGAGTTTTTTCTTAAAAGTGTTAAAATAGTAAAAGAAGCATAATAATGAATAGATATGTGCTTAGAGGAAAAAAATAATAATTATAAGTTGATTAATGTAAGGAGATGTATTCATGAGTGATTTAAGTGACTTAAAGGAAATGACAAAAGCTAAGGCAGCAAAAGAAATGCAAGAATTGAAAGATAAGATATTAGAAAGATTGAGCTCGATTAAAAGAGATGGGATAGATGAATTAATAAAATATCTTTTAGAAAGAACCGATTATTTTACAGCCCCAGCATCTACTAAGTTTCATTCAAACTTTGATGGAGGATTAGCACTTCACTCTGATAATGTTGTTGAACTATTAATACAAAAAAATAAACAATATAACATAGGTTTGAGTCATGATACAATGTATTTAACAGGATATCTGCATGATCTGTGTAAGTGTAATTTTTATGAAAAAACTATGAGATTAAAAAAAGATGAGATGACAGGAAAGTGGATAGGATATGCAGCCTATGAATTTGACGATAAAATTCCTTTAGGACATGGAGAGAAAAGTGTAATTCTACTTCAACAGTTTGTCAAGTTATCATTAGAAGAATGTTTAATGATAAGATGGCATATGGGTGCTTATGTTCCAAAGGATGAATATAGAGACTACAATAAGGCAATAGAAATGCATAAGTCAGTTTTGGCATTTAGTAATGCAGATGCAGAGGCTTCACATTTCTTGGAAGAAGTAAGAGAACCAGAAGTTTATTCAATAGAAGAATATAATCAATATGTAAAAGAAAGAGCTTTAAGAAAAAATAGTTAATTATTACTTTATTTATATATGTGAGAAATAAGAAGGATTTGCAACCAAAATAAAGCATAAGGGACTTCAAACAAATTTATCAAGTATATTAAAGAAATATTGTCATAAATAGTAGCAATTTTAAAGATAATATAGTAAAATGTCAATGTTGTATAATAAAGATGTTTCAAGGTAAACTAGAAGGTGAGTATTTGAAGGTTATAAACATTAGAATATATAGGATTTTAGTGATTGAATTTTTGAAACAAATTCTAATGCAACTATAATTTATGCCAGAAAGGTTGTGATGTTAGGGTTGGAAAACAAGCTGAAGTTATACGGCTTTAACAACCTCACAAAAACACTTAGCTTTAACATCTATGATGTATGCTATGCAAAAAGTGAGCGAGAGCAAAAGGACTATATTGCTTATATTGATGAGCAATACAATTCAGAAAGACTTACTAGAATTCTGTGTGATGTAACGGAAAGTATTGGAGCACATGTACTTAATATTTCAAAACAAGATTATGATCCTCAAGGAGCAAGTGTAACTATTCTAGTATCGGAACAGACCCTAGCAGTCAAAGAAATAGATGCATCTTGTAATAAAGGTGAAATTGACATTTTGAAAACTAGAGACACTGTTGTAGGACATTTAGATAAAAGTCATGTTACTGTGCATACTTATCCAGAATATCATCCAGATAATTCAATTGCTACTTTTCGTGTTGATATTGATGTAGCCACTTGTGGAGAAGTATCTCCGCTAAATGCACTAAACTATCTTATAGGAAGTTTTGATTCAGACATCATAACGATAGATTATCGTGTCAGAGGTTTTACCCGAGATGTTGATGGCAAAAAATTATTTATAGATCATAAAATAACATCAATACAAGATTATATTGATGAAAATACCTTGAAGAGATATGATGCAATGGATATAAATGTATATCAATCAAATATATTTCACACTAAAATGCTAATTAAAGAAATTGAACTTCAAAATTACCTTTTTAATAGAGATGTTTATGAAATCAAGCCAAAGCAAAGACTTGAAATTGAAAACAACTTAAGAAGAGAGATGATTGAGATTTTTAGTGGAACTAATATATATTAACGGGGAGGGATGTATACGATGAAAAACAAAGAATCCCACTCAAGAGCACCAATCTATGAAGCATTAATAGAATATAAGAAAGCTAGAGTGGTTCCGTTTGATGTACCAGGTCATAAGCAGGGCCGAGGAAACGATATGCTTAGGGAATTCTTGGGAGAGCAATGTCTTTCAGTAGATGTAAATTCAATGAAACCACTCGATAATCTTATTCACCCGGTATCGGTTATAAGAGAAGCTGAGGAGCTTGCGGCTGATGCATTTGGTTCTAAACACGCATTTTTAATGGTTAATGGAACAAGTTCTGCAGTTCAGGCTATGGTTATGAGTGTATGTAAAAAAGGTGAAAAGATTATAATGCCTCGTAATGTGCATAGAAGTGCTATAAATGCTTTAATAATTAGCGGAGCAATTCCGGTTTATATAAATCCAGGAACAAATAAACAACTTGGAATACCACTTGGGATGTCAGTTGAAGATGTAAAAAAAGCAATTAGAGAAAACCCAGACGCAAAAGCGATATTTGTAAATAATCCTACTTATTATGGGATTTGTTCAAATTTAAAAGAAATTACGAAACTTGCCCATGAAAATGGAATGTACGTATTAGTAGATGAAGCTCATGGAACACATTTTTATTTTGGTGACAATATGCCTTTATCAGCAGTTGATGCTGGGGCAGATATGGCAGCAGTTAGTATGCATAAGACTGGAGGATCTTTAACTCAAAGTTCTTTTCTACTCTTAAATTGTGATTTAGCAATAGGATATGTTCGTCAAATAATTAATTTGACTCAGACAACAAGTGGTTCATATCTTTTAATGTCATCACTTGATTTGGCAAGAAGAGATCTTGTATTACATGGAAAAGAAATTTTTGATAAAGTAAAGCAAATCTCTGAATATGCTAGAGGAGAAATAAATAAAATAGGCGGTTATTATGCTTTTTCAAAGGAATTAATTGATAATGATTCTGTGTATGACTTTGACATAACAAAGTTATCTGTATTCACTAGAGAAATAGGTCTCGCTGGAATAGAAGTATATGATCTATTAAGAGATGAGTATGGTATACAAATTGAATTGGGAGACATTGCGAATATTTTAGCTATTATTTCTGTTGGCGATCGTAGTCTTGCAATTGAAAGATTAATATCTTCATTATCTGAAATTAAGAGATTGCATTCAAAAGACAAAATTGGAATGTTTGATCATGAGTATATAGATCCTGAAGTTGTATTAACTCCTCAGGAAGCATTTTATTCTCAAAAAACTTCAGTGCCGCTAAATGAAAGCAATGAGAAAATATGTGCTGAATTTGTAATGTGTTATCCACCAGGAATACCAATTCTTGCTCCAGGAGAAAAAATAACAAAAGAAATATTAGACTACATAAATTATGCAAAAGAAAAAGGCTGCTTTTTAACTGGAACGGAAGACACTAAAATTGAGAATATTAATATTGTGGAGGACAAGTAAATGGAATTATGGTATACAGAACAACACACAGAAAATGTAAGATTTTCAATTAAAGTTGAAAAAGAAATACATACTGAAAAAACTGAATTCCAAAGAATAGATGTACTTGAAGCTAAGGAATTCGGAAGGTTTTTTACATTAGATGGATTAATGATGGTAACTGAAAAAGATGAATTTATTTACCATGATATGATAGTTCATGTACCAATGGCAACTAATCCAAATATTAAGAATGTTTTAGTTATAGGCGCTGGTGACGGTGGAACAATAAGAGAACTTACAAGATACAGTACAGTTGAAAAGATAGATATGGTTGAAATTGATAAAAGAGTTGTTGATATTTGCAGAGAATACTTTCCAGTAACATCATGTAAGCTTAATGATAAAAGGGTTAATTTATTCTATGAAGATGGTTTGAAATTTATAAGAGATAAAGAGAATGAATATGATTTAATCATAGTTGATTCAACAGATCCGTTTGGACCAGGAGAAGGATTATTTACTAAGGAGTTTTATGGAAATTGCTATAAAGCGTTAAAAGAAGATGGAATTTTAGTTAATCAACATGAAAGTCCATACTATGATAATGATGCAGCTGCAATGAAAGAAGCTCATGAAAAAATAACGAAATTTTTTCCAATCATTAGGGTCTATCAAGCACATATTCCAACATATCCATCAGGACATTGGTTATTTGGATTTGCTTCAAAAAAGTATCACCCTATAAAGGATTTTGATGCAGAAGCTTGGAATAAGTTAGGGATAAAAACAAAATATTATAATACAGATCTTCATGTAGGGTGCTTTGCACTTCCAACTTACGTTAGAGATATGTTAAATGGACTTACTGATTAGAAAAATTATCAGATAATACAATTAAATTTTTTGTTCATGACTTGAAGATAATCAAAAAATAATAAGTCAATAGTCTAAATTCAGCTGGAGCATAAAGCTCCGTCTGAAAAGTTTCATTTTATAAAGAAATTGGAGGAATTGGAATGGGAAAAGCTTTAATTATTGGCGCTGGTGGTGTTGCTAGCGTTGCTATTCATAAATGTTGTCAAAATTCAGAGGTGTTCGAGGAAATTTGTATCGCTAGTAGAACTTTATCAAAGTGTGATGCAATAAAAGCTTCATTAGAAGGAAAAACTAAGACAAAAATACAAACAGCAAAGGTCGATGCTGATAATGTCCCAGAATTAGTAGCACTTATTAATAAATTTAAACCAGAAGTTGTTATAAATCTTGCACTTCCTTATCAAGACTTAACAATTATGGATGCTTGTTTAGAAACAAAAGTTCATTATGTAGATACGGCTAACTATGAACCACTTGATACAGCAAAATTTGAATATAAGTGGCAATGGGCATATAGAGAAAAATTTGAAAAGGCAGGTTTAACTGCATTACTTGGAAGTGGATTTGATCCAGGGGTTACTGGTGTATTTAGTGCTTATGCTCAAAAGCATTATTTTGATGAAATAAATTATATAGATATATTAGATGCTAATGCTGGTGACCATGGTTATCCATTTGCAACTAACTTTAACCCAGAAATCAATATTCGTGAAATTACAGCTCCAGGAAGTTATTGGGAAGAGGGGAAATGGATAGAAACAGAACCTCTTGAAATAAAGAGAGTTTATGATTTCCCAGAAATCGGACCAAAAGATATGTATTTATTACATCATGAAGAATTAGAATCTTTAGGTATAAATATTAAAGGAATTAAGAGAATAAGATTCTGGATGACATTCTCACAAAAGTATATAACACATTTAAATGTACTTGAGAATGTTGGTATGACTTCAATTGAACCAATTGAATTTGAAGGAAAGCAAATAGTACCATTACAATTCCTTAAAGCAGTATTACCAGATCCTGCATCATTAGGTCCAAGAACTAAAGGAAAGACTAATATAGGATGTATCTTCCAAGGTAAGAAAGATGGAAAAGATAAAACTTATTATGTATATAATGTTTGTGATCATGAAGAATGTTATAAAGAAGTTGGATCTCAAGCAATTTCTTACACAACTGGAGTTCCAGCTATGATAGGCGCAAGTTTAGTATTAAGAGGTCTATGGAAGAAACCAGGAGTATATAATATAGAAGAATTTGATCCAGATCCATTTATGGAAGAATTAAATAAATGGGGATTACCATGGAAAGAAAGTTTTGATCCAACTTTAGTTGAATAAATTGTGAGTATTTTAATTATGTAATAACGGACTGAAAGGGCAGGTACTCTGTTGTTTCGGTTGCTATAGAAGATGGCTGCGGATTTCTAACATTAGAAGTTGCATCCCAAAATGCTGGTTTCAAAGGCAAGCTTTGAACTAGCATATTTGGAACAACTTCTAATTAAGAAATACCTACAGCCATCTTCTAAATGCAACACTGCACAAAAGAGTACCTGCCCTTTCTGAGATTAAGAATGATTTAGATACTAATTTATTAAACTAAATTAGTAAATTATTATATGAACGAAAAAATAAGAATAAAGTCTTAAGTAGAGTTTCTTGGAACTAGTTTATTTTCACGAAAAGCTGTGGCTTTCATTCTTACTTTTTACTGTAATTTTATAACTAGAAAAAGGTTTGGTGATTTAATGAAAGATATAGATTTAAGCAAATTACCATCACCATGTTATTTGGTTGATGAGAGACTTCTTAAGAAGAATTTGGAGACTTTAGATTATGTACAAAAGGAAACAGGTGCCAATATTATTCTGGCAACTAAAGCGTTCTCTATGTACTCAACTTTCCCACTGATTGGAAGATATCTAAAAGGAGTTACTTCAAGTTCTCTTCATGAAGCTAGACTTGGATACGAAGAGATGGGGAAGGAAGTACATATTTATTCTCCTGCATATAGAGAAGATGAATTTGATGAGATAATGAAATATAGCGATCATATAGTATTTAATTCATTTAGTCAATGGAGAAAATATAAGGATAAAGTCAAAAACTTTAAAGGAAAGAAAATCGAATGTGCTATTCGTATTAACCCTGAGTATTCAGAGATAGAAACAGATATATATAATCCATGTTTTGAAAATTCAAGAATGGGAGTTATTTTGGCTAACTTTGAAGAAGAAAATCTTGAAGGTATAGATGGATTGCATTTTCATACAATGTGTGAACAGAATTCAGATACCCTTGAACGTACAATAAAAGTGGTGGATGAAAAATTCGGAAAGTACATCAAGAAAATGAAGTGGATTAACTTTGGTGGTGGTCATCATATTACTAGGGAAGATTATGATATAGAAACACTAATAAGATCTATTAAATTTATAAAAGATAAATATGGACTACAAGTATATCTTGAGCCAGGTGAAGCTATTGCTTTAAATACAGGATTCCTTGTATCAACAGTATTAGATACTATGAAAAATGGAATGAATATAGCTATACTAGATACTTCAGCGGAATGTCATATGCCAGATGTACTTGCAATGCCATACAGACCTAACATAATAGGTGCCGGAAAGCCAAATGAATTCGAATTTACTTATAGATTTGGTGGACCTACTTGCCTTGCAGGTGATATTATAGGAGATTATTCATTTAAAAAACCTTTAAAGCCAGGAGATAAACTTGTATTTTGCGATATGGCTATTTACTCAATGGTTAAAAATAATACCTTTAATGGAGTTAATCTTCCTGCAATTGTAAAATATAGTGAAGAAAAAGGTATTGAAGTAATAAAAGAATTTGGATATGAAGATTTTAAAGCTAGATTATAAATTATAATTTGGTTAAAGTTTTAAAAATATAATTAAAAATAAACATAAATTAGCTGTCTAAAAATAGGATTTTATTCCTGCTTTTAGACAGCTGTTTTTTTAATAATAAATTATATATTATATTAACTTAAAATACAATAGAAAAAGAATAAAACGTACATATCATAGAATTAAAAGAATATTTAAGCTGAAAAGAGGGCAAAATGCGTTTTGTTCCTGAATATTGGCGTTTTATTCCTAAATATGTACGTTTTGTTCTGGGTTAATTTACATAATTTCGTTAATATGTAAAAATATTATTAGGGATAAATAATAATGCAAAACTACTGATAGTGGGGTAAGAGGGATCATATTAAACGAATTCGATTAAAAAGTAATTTTACAATATAGGAGGATTATAAAGTGGATGTCATAAATCAAACAAATAGAACAATATTATTTGAGGAAATAAACCCTGAAAAATTAGATTTGATTACTATAGTAGGTGATACAAAAGGGTTAAACAGCTTAAACGACGATAAGATAAAAGAAATTAATGAACTTCTTTTAGTTAATAGTTTTGATGAATTTTTGGATAAGTTCTCACCAGTTGTATATTCTTTCTATAATGCGACTAATCAAAAAGTAATGTATACGTTAAAAAAGCCTGAGAACTTTCCAAGTGAACTAATAACAGAAATTCCAATTAATAAGTCTAATGATTTCTTAAAAATGTTATTCACATTAATTGACACAAAGAGAGCTCAAGGGATTGCTAATGTAGATTTTAAATTTGAAAATCTATTGGATATGATATCACCTAAAAAAGTAATGGATGATATAAAACAAACCAGAAAGGAAATTCAATATACATATAGCCAATATGAAGCTTTAGATGATGAAGATCCAAGTAAACTTGATCTAGGGGACAAGCTTAATGTCATGTTTGAAGAAGCTAGCTCAAACTATAATAACATAATGGCAATGTTGCCACTTGCTATTGAAGATATAAAAACAAGGTTACTTCTTGGAGGAGATGATAAGAATAATTCAAACGAACCTCTTAAACTAGGCGTCTTAAGCATGGGAGAAGATGGAGAGTTAAAAGTATTAGAAGCTCCAAAGGTAGAAGAAACATCATTGATTGCTATAGATGATAAAGCCAATATGGGACTTATTGAAGCTTTTGAAGATGATTATGATGAAGTAAATGAAGTGAAGTCAGAGTATGTAAAAAGTTTAGTAGTAAGAACTTTCTGTCCTTTAGCATCTACTATGGAAAGCTCTGTTGATTTAGGGGTAGAAGTAAGCAATTATAACACATATTTAGATTTCTACAAAACATCTAAGGATGATTTTATAAAGACAGTTAAGCCATTAATAGAAAAGATATTAGGTGTAAAAATGTTTTTTGATCAATACAAGACAAAGAACAAAGGAATGAAGCCAAGTTTGTTAGTTACAAATACAAAGCTTAGCAGATTAGTAAATGCTCAAAATTTACCAAGATTAAATACTTATTTAAGCTCAGTAAATGATAAAAATGACTTTGACAACACAATTTGGTTTGGAGTAGTTCCATCAATTGAGCTTGAAGGTCAAAGTAAAAATAAGGTTAGAAGAGAAAGATTTAAAGCCAATAAGCAAGTGGAGAAGACAGATTCAAACTCTATGGAAGATTTAGCAATGCTTTTAGATACAGTTCAAAAGTATCGCGTACAAATATTCTTTAGTTTTGAACCAAGAGAAGATACTACTTTTAACCATGTAGCAACAGCCGGAATTGAAAAGTTTGTGGATAAATGTGAGCCACTTATGCATAACACTTATAGTGAATTTGCAATTCCATGTGTACCTAATTTCACAGTTATTCCAAAGGAAAAGTCTGGAGTTGTATTAGATAAAAGAATGGTACTTTCTGAAGAAGGCTCTGCAGAGTTATCTAAAGAAAAAGAAGATATTCTAAAACTTTGGATTGAAGGAGTCTATATTGGAAGTTCATATATAGCAGCTGGAATTGTGGCTGCATACCAATGCCCAGAGTATTTAAGAGAGCATTTTAGAGATATATATAGCGAATATCCAGGAGTTAGATTTGATATAGAATCAGGTTCTAATGCCTTAAAGATAACAACTACTTTGGCAAAGGAAATATCTGGTTTTACAAATGAAATTAAAAATTCAATAAATAGAAAAAATTTCGGTTTTGTCTTTTCATCTGAAAATGCAAAGCTTGAAGGTAAAGATATAAAACAAATTACTGTTTATAAAGCTAGAAGCTTACAAGCTACTGAAAATGATTTTGAATCAATATATAAAACACTAGTAACAACATATATAGAAAGAATATTAAGATTCTATACTAATGATTTCAAAGAAGATAATATTATTAAATTCTTTAGCAATAATCCTACTAGTGTTAAGAGTAAGTGGGTGGCTCATAAAGAATATACTAATGCCATAGTAAAAGATGGTGATGATATTAACTTTGTAATAAATGAAAAGAATGGAACATGTAATATTGACTTAGTATTTAACGGTAACGTTAAGAACTTAGAAGTTGAGATTACACGTAATGATGCACACAGTCAAGTTGGCTAATTATAATAGATTAAAAATCTATTTTAATTATAAATAAAAATAAAGGGAGGCTCAAAAATGGGATTTAGAGTAAAAGTTGAGGGCGCAGAAAGTATTGATTTAAACATCGAAAGTATTGAAACTGTAGAGTTTAAAACAGATACACCAGATGATTCTAATGCACGTTCAACAGACTTAGGAACAACATTAGAAATCGCTGGTAAAATTTTGACACCAGTAAATGGGGAGGCAGCAGATACTACAATCAAGCTAGCACAATGGTCATTAGTACCAGCAGAAAAGGCTGATTGTTATAGAAACGTTAAAGTAGATGTTATTTCTGCTTCTCAAATTGTAAGACAATTTACTTTACCTAATGCATTTGTAGTTAAGTACGAAGAAGATTTTGGTGATGTAGAAGGTGTTGGTACATTTAGATTGTATGTTAAACAAAAGAAGGACAAAACTGCTAGCGTTAAATTTGAAGGCGGTTTTGCTGAATAAAAATTAAAATAAGGAGGACTTTGACAAATGGGATTTAAAGTTAAAATTGAAGGCGCAGAAACAATAGATCTTAGCATAGAAAGTGTTCAAACAGTAAAGCTTATTACAGATACTCCAGAAGATTCAAATGCAAGATCAAAAGATGTAGGAAGTACAATGGTTATTAAAGGTAAGATATTAACAGCAGTTGATGGAGATCCATTTGATAGCACAAGAAAAATGGGTACATGGTCATTAGTACCAGCTGAAAAAGCTGACTGTTATAGAAAAGTAACTGTAGAAGTAATTTCAGCAGATCAAATTATAAGAAAAATAACTTATCCTAATGCCTTTGTAGTAGATTATAAAGAAACATTTGGAGATACTGAAGGTATAGGTACTTTTGAACTTGTTGTAAGACAAAAGAAAGACAAGCTAAGTACTGTTACAATAGAGGGCGGATATAGCGCTTAATCTTAAAATTAAATTGATTTTTCTTTTGGAGTTAAGTTCCAAAAGAAAAATCTTTTACTATAACGTAGAAGCACTAAAATCATTCTGAAAAGATGGGGTGTAAGGTGAAAGATTATTATAAAGTATTAAATGTATCAGTAAATGCTAGTAATGATGAAATAAAAAAAGCATTTAGAAGTTTGGCTAAGAAATATCATCCTGATAGAAATAAAGATGATAAGGATGCCTTAAGAAAATTTCAAGAAGTAAATGAAGCTTATGAAGTTTTAAGCAAAGAAGAATCAAGAAAAAAATATGATCAAGAAATATTTAAAGAAAAGAATAATCAAGAAACAAAAAATAAAAAAAATAAATCAAATAGAGAAGATAAGACAAGGACATATCAAGATAAAGGTGAAAGTATAGAAAACTTAAATAAATATTTTGAAAGTTTTTTTGGGTTTAACGCAAACAGCAATGATATTAATAAAGAAAAGTTAAAAAAGGAAAAGAATCCAATAGACACAAGCAAAATGTTTGATAGCTTTTTTAATATAAAGTGAAGCTTTTCGGGTAGAGTTTTATACTCTTTCTGAAATTAGTTTAACTGATACCCTCAAAGGGGATATCGTCTGAGAGCATGCAGCTTAAATTCTCAATTTAAAAGAGAATGGTTACAGATGCTAGCTATTAGATAAATAAGAAGTAATGGAGTGAATTACTTTGAAAGAAGAAAATAATATGAATTTTAATAATAAGCTGTTAGTGACAATACAGATAATTAATGTATTTATAGGCGTAATAATTGCACTAATATGCGTAGTTGCATATATCACAATACAATCAATTTATATAAGAACACTGATTATTATTATTGTGATTGGATTTGGAATATGGGGATTTACCAATCTATATAAGAAACTGCACAAAGAAGAAATAGTGCAAGATGAAAGTAATATAAGCAAAATTGAGTTGGTTAACGAAGAAAATGAAATTATAAGAAATTGGGATATAGGAGAGCGAATATCATTTCTTATTGGTAAGAATGGCAGGAGTGATGAAATGCTTATAGATTTAAGTACTTCAATTTACTCTAAATTTATAGAAAATGAGCATGCAGTGTTAAATTATGCGTCAGGAAGATGGTATGTAGAAGATTTATCAGAAAATGCCGGAGTTGTAATCCAGAAAGCTGCTGATGATATAAAATATAGAATTGTAAAAGATGCTCCTTGTGAATTAAAAAGAGGAGATATTCTATTTATTTCTAAGGTTAAACTTTTACTTAGATGAGCCAAGGAAAATAAAAGTTACTTAATTAATAGGAAATACATTGAAATGTTAACTTTTACTTAAATGAAATGGAGTGAGGTAAATGGGTCTTATTAGATGTCCCAATGGTCATATGTTTAGTGAAAGGCGTTATGGAACTATATGTCCATATTGTAATATAGATACTTCAACAAAGGAAAGACCAGAACCAGTTCAAGAAAAAATGGATATAGAAACTAATCTTTTATACCAAGAAATTGAACCAGTTTGTGGATGGCTTGTATGTATTGAAGGTACAAGGGTTGGTAAGGATTATAAGATAAAAAGTGGGAAAAACTTTATCGGTAGATCAGATGATATGGATATTCAAATAATAGGGGATAATGGCATTGCTACTAGAAATCATGCAATAATCGTATATGATCCTAAGAAAAATAATAATGTCTTATTACCTGGGGATTCATCAGGTATTGCTTATTTAAATGAAGAACCTGCTTATATGCCATCTGAATTGTCACCATATGATGTAATTGAGCTTGGTAAAAGTAAATTTCTTTTTGTACCATTTTGTGGAGAGCATTTTGAATGGGGAGATAATAAGTAGGTATATATAATATGATTAATATTAATGATTACTCAAATTTGAAATTTATATTTTTACTATTAGCAGTATTAATCCTGTTACTAATAGCACGAAATTTTCTAATAAGAAGAATTTATAAGCAAGAATTAGAGATAGCAAATGAAATATTTATTGGAAATGAAGAAATACAAGAGGATTATTTAGAAGTAGTAAATAAATCAAATGGAACCATGGCAGTTTTGGCAGATGGGTTAGGAAAAAATGAGGCAGGAAGAATTTCAAGCATTGTGGCTGTAAAAACAATAAGTAAGTTATTTAAAGAGGAAGGAAACAAGGAAAAGATAACATACTTTTTTAAGAAAGCGTTTAATAAAGCCAGCCGTGAAATTATAAAAAGAGTCGAAAAGGATAAGGGCGGAGCAAGTGTACTTAGTGTAATAATATATGATAATTTATTATCTTACGCTCTAGTTGGAGACGTTATGCTAGCCATTTTTAGAAATAAGGAACTTGTAAAACTAAGTAACGGTCATTCTATAAGTGAAGTAGCAAAAAAACAATATTATAATGGGAAAATTCAAAAAGACCAAGCTTTATATGCACTAAAGGAGAAGAAACTCCTATATTATATTGGACAAGAATCGTTTAGAGATATAGAAATTTCTGAAACCCCAATTGAAATTCAAAAAAATGACATAATAATACTCATGAGCAGAGGAGTATATGAAGGGTTAAGATGGATAGAAATTGAAAGAATTTTAGGAAATAAAAAAGCTAATATAAATGAAATTTGTGGGCAAATAATGGAGAACGTTAAAGATAATAATAAAAATAATTGCAATGGCAGCATTATGCTTATGAAATATTGCGGTAAAAAATAAAAACTTTTAAGGATAAAACCAAATTTATTTAAACTAATAAAACTAAGTTAGGGTGGACGATAATGAGAAAGTTAAACTCGAAGTTTAAGACAAGCTTTATATCAGAAGAAGGAACTTTTCTACAAAATAAAGATTACTTTGCATTCGCTGAATTAGATAATTATGCATGTTATGTAGTAGCTGATGGAATCGATGAAGATAAGGAATTAGAAAGCGCAAAAATTGCAGTGACTACATTTATTAGAGATTTCACAGCTAAGCCAACTATGAATAGATTCATTCTAAGAAAATACTTAAAGGATGCAAATAGTGAGTTAATAAGAAGCAGTAGGAATGTTAGATTAAAAGCATCAATTACAGTAGTTGTAACTAATTATAGTAAATTAATATATTCAGTTATAGGAAATACTAGATTTTACTACTTTAAGGATGGATATTTAAAGTATAAGAGTAAGGATCAGTCGTTAGCTCAAAATTTAGTAGATGATGAAATGATTCCATCAGATGCAATGTCAAAACATTTTGAGAGAAATAATCTTTCTTCGTATTTAGGACAAGATAATTTAAATAAACTTTATATATCAAAAAAAATTAAACTTTCTGATGGAGATGCATTTGCAATTCTTACAAAAGGAATATGGGAGAATTGCGATGCTAAGGAGATAGAGGATTCACTAGAAGGTGCAAAGGAACCTAAAGAGGTTACTGATAATATTGAAGAAATGATTTTGTCAAAGCAGCTAAAGGAAATTGAGAACTATACATTAGCATTAACATTTGTAGAAAAGTCATACATAGATCCAAAAAGAAGCAAGAAAATAAAAATAGCTATAATAGTTGCAATACTCTTACTCTTAGTTATAGCAATAGGAGTAGGGGCATTTATAATTCATAAAAATAGAAAACAGGATGCTATTGCGTCTGTTAACGAAGGTAAACAAAATGCAGAAGAATATATAAAGAACGGTAATATGGAAAAAGCAGATGAGGAATATAAGAAAGCTTTAGATACAGCGAAGAAATATAAACTTAAAGATGATATTGATAATTTAACTGAAGATTATAAGTACACAGAAATAGTATTAGATGGAGATAAAGATTTAGAAGGAAAAAAATATGATGATGCGTTAGATAAATATGTACTAGCTTTAGAAAAGTCAGGAGAAGCGGAAGAGGCTGGAAGTGACTATGTATTAAAGAAAATAGATATTGCAAAAGAATGTGTAAAAGTAGCTGATTTATTAACTTTAGCAGATAAGCAGTACGATGATAATGATTTAGACGGTGCATTAAAAAACTATCTAGATGTAAAAGATTTAGCAGTAGATTATTACTTAAAAGATGAAAAAAAAGAAGCAATGGATAAAATTCAAAAAATTTATGATCAAAAAGCAGCCGATGCAAAACAAAAAAAGGCTGACGATGATAAGGCGGCAGCAGATAAGAAACAAGCTGATGATGATAGTAAAAAAGCAGCTGATGATGCAGCTAAGAAGGCAGAAGATGATAAAAAAGCTGCAGAAGATAAGGAAAATAAAGCTATAGATCTTAGAAAAAATGGAGATTTAAAATATACAGCAGGTGATTATGTAAGTGCAAAAATGTATTATGAATTGGCTAAGAAATCATTTGAGGATCTTAATGAAACTAGTTTAGCTGATGAATTAGTTGACAAAATAGCTCTTATGGATAAAAAAATCAGTGAAACTTCAGATAAAAAAAGTGAAGCTGATAAATATGCACAGGCGGCTGATGCAAAATATGCAGCTGGTGATAGTGCTTCAGCAAAAGTATTATATCTTTTAGCTAAGGATGCATATAACAGCCTGGGAGATACAGATAATGTAGCTAAAGTAACGGAAAAAATCACAGCTATAGACAAGGCTTCTACTAAGTCATAATTATAATTAAAAAATGCTAAGTTTTGAGATAGATATATCTAAATAAACTAATAGGTAAATGTAGGTGGAAATATGGAGAATAGAATTTATGAGAAATTAAGTGAAATAAAAGATCTAAATGACAGAATCATGCTTAAAAAAATAATGAATAGTGTATTTGAAGAGCTAGAGGAACATTCAAACAATAGAATTAATGGATTAGAAAAAAGAGTGTTTAACGAATTACATTATATAAAAGAAAAATACAATATCTATTCAACTATAGTTAAAAGAGACAGGCTTGATATAACTGATGAATTTCTATTTCCTATGTCATTAGAAGATACAGAAGAAAAAGTATACGATACTAAAGAAATTTTAAAAGTGCTTGAAGCCAAAGAAAGCAAGAAGCTGTTCAAGGTTTTTCTTAAATGTGATTATTTGATTTTTAAAGAATTTATCAGTAGAAATTTTAATATAAAGGGAGTAATAAAAACAGATAAGAAAACTTATGAAGCTCACTTTAAAGTTCAGGAAAATAATGAGTATAAAAGCAAAATAGAGAGATTATATAAAAGCTTTATAAACAGCAATATTGCATGGACAACAATTAATAATCCATATATTAATAAGATAGCAGATTTATTTTTAATTGGCTGCGAAGATAAAATTCAAGAGGATGAAGAGATAATTGAAATTGAGGTAGATTTCGGGGATTATAGCAAGTTCATTAAATATAATATGGTTCCACTTTGGAACGTAAAGGAATTAAGCATAAAATGTAGCGGTTTTCCAATGCCGTGTATCGATAAAGTAGGGTACGAACATGATATCTCAATTGAAAAAGAAGGAAAAGATAACGGATATCTAATAGATAGTAAGAATCCAGATATTAATTGGGCTATGTTTACAAAAGAATCAGTAATAATATCTTCTAACATTAAGGATTCTATAGAGTGGAATTTGTGGAGTATTATTAACCCTGATAAAAACGACCAAAAAAAATATGAGTATGAACTTATGACTAATCAAGTTAGTATAAACTTCTCTAATAAATTAGCTTTTGATAAATCATACACAATAAAAACAAAGACTGAGCTCGCAAGACTTATAAATTCATTTAAGGCTTCAAAATACTTAAAGTTTCATGATATTTCACTTATGGAAAGTTCAAAAGAAGAGCAGAAGCACACTTATGAAGTAAATGATTTTATTATTGATGAAATAAGGGAAGATAATATAAAAAAATCTCTTATTCTATACTTTGAGCCAGCCGATAAGGAAAATTATTTAAACAAAGATATTTTAAGTTTCTTAGTATCTGAAGTTCAATTTATATATCCAGAATATAAGTGTGAAGGAAGATTGATATGAATTATATTTGGGAAGTGCTTCTAAAAGCAGATGAAGAAACCATTCCTAGAGAAGATATTAAGTTTGTTCAAGCTGATGTATGCAGTCCATATATGGAAATTGCTCTTGATAATTTAAATTCAAATTCTCTTCCAGAAGATAATGTTATCGAAGTAAATGAATATTATAGATTTTACGAGATTTTTAAGGATTTGTTTAATATAAATTTTCAAGAGAGCAAAGAGTTAAGAGAAGCACTTTTAGATATATTATTGCATTATTTAGGAGAACTAGACTTAAAAAGCGGACTATGTAAAACAGAAATATATAAGAAGTTTTTATATAAGGATATATTAGATAATGTGTTTGGAGAAAAATTAAAGAAAAATATAATTTATTTCAACAAAGATGAAGTAGATGTATTGCTGAATGGCTTTATGACCTTGTATAAAACAGGAACTTCAATCCAATTGTTTAAAAAGATTTTTAAGGAAATATTCAAAAAAAGCATAATTTATTCCAGCAAGGAAAAGCCTAAAAATATTTATATTTATCTAGATGAAATAAAAAAAGTAGAACTTGAAAATAAAGTTAGTTCTATAGTAGATACATTTTTACCAATAAATATGAAGCCATTAATATTTTGGGATAAGCATTTTGGGATTATTGGACTTAATGACACTATGAAAATCAATGAGGCAGTTATGGTTGAATAAGGCATATCAATATAAAGACATTGATTTTAGTACATCCTAGTTTCATATGTTTTAACAGTTTAGGAGGATAAAGATGAGTTTATATTCATACAAGTTGCATAAAGGAAATGAAGAGCATATTAAAAAAAGTAAGTATAAAGAAAAAAATCTAAGGCTCATGACAACTTTTCAATTAAGAGAAATATGTAATAAAGAAAAGTTAGTAAAGAGTATAATTAATCCTCTTGATAAAGAAGAACTTATAAGACTCATAATGAAATATAGAGGAGAAAAGGAAAGTAAACTCATAAAGAATTACTTAGTTGGAGGAATTGAAAGAGTTGAAAGATTTTTAAGCAGAAGCAATAAAGAAGTGATTAGTAATAGGTATATAGATTATCCAGGTAAGATCACTATTTATGAAAACTTAGCTCTTGAAATTTATGATAATTACATTTTAAGAAGCAGTGAAAAGTTAGAAGAGAGTAATGTTTTATTAGTTGACAGTAATTATAAGGTTTGCACTATATTTAACATTAAAAAATTGATACAGAATAATAAAGAGGAATACTTCCTAACTAAAGGTGAATATATAGAGGCAAGAGAATCTGAAAGTAAGCATTATAGTCTTCTATTTTTTTCGGAAAAGGATTCAGAGACTATTTATGATACTTATGAAGGAGATAATATAGAAGTTGATTATAATATAAAGTTTACTTCGCTGCCTATATTACAATTTGAAGTAAAACCATTAAAAGAGACAAAAATGCCGCTTGCAATTGATTTTGGAACATCAAATACAACTGCTGGTATTTATATAGATAAAGAGATATTTCCAGGCTTAAATGAAAATTTAACTGATAATCGGGAATACGCAGATTACGAAAATGATAAAGTAAAATTCGTAAAAATAATAAATGAGAGCAAAGAAGATTTAGAAATAACACCACTTATACCAAGTATTGTAGGTGTTAAGCATATAAAAGAAGATGAAATAGAATACGCTTTTGGGCATGATGCAATGCTTGAGGCAAGAAGAAGATATGTAGATGATGGGATGAGTCTTTTTTATGACATAAAGAGGTGGATAAGTGACTTTGAAAAAAGTGAAAAAGTAATTGATGTAAAGAATAAAACTACCTTTATAAAAAGAAAAGACATTATAAAAGCATATCTAGAATACATTATATCTTTAGCACAGCAGAGATTTAAATGTAAGTTTAAAAATATCTATATATCCTGCCCATCAAAGCAAAAATATAAATTCCATACATTATTTAAAGATGTTTTAAGTGACTATACCGTTGAAAGTTCAAATATATTAGAAGAAAGTGCAGCTGTACTGTATAACACTATTTCAGATTTGATTGAAAAGAAGAAATACGTTCAAGGCGAATGGTATAAAGCTTTAATTATAGATTGTGGAGGGGGAACTACTGATCTTACTGGCTGTAGCTTTAGCATATCAAATAGCAGAGTCTCTTATAGATTAGATATAGAAACCTCCTATGAAAATGGAGATACGGACTTTGGAGGAAATAATCTTACTTTTAGAATATTGCAGTTAATAAAAATATTAATGGCAAATGCTTTAAGTAATTCTAAGAGTGAATTAAAAAAAGCAATAATAGATGAATTTAACATAGATATATTTAGATTCATAGATAAATCTGGAATTAATGAGTTATACGAAACTTTAAATGAAGAATACGAAAAGGCAGAAGCAGTAATTCCAACAAAATTTCAGCTATATGAAACAAGAAGCAAAGAAGATTACTGTAAGGTGAGAAGTAATTACTATTTCTTATTTGATCTAGCAGAAGAGGTAAAGAAATTATTCTTCTCTAATCCAGACATTTTAAAGGTTTTATTAACGTCTAAGGAAGAGACAAGTTTAGATGAAAATATAATAAATTTTGATAAATGGAAATTATCTTACATGAACAAAGGGACTCTACAGGTGGTAAAGGAAGCTCCAAGTATAACTCTTAGTATATATGAAATTGAAACCTTAATAAAAGGTGATGTTTACAACATAATAAAGAAGTTTTTAGAAAAGTTATATGAAAATGATGAGTTATACGATTATTCTTTAATCAAACTAACAGGACAATCATGTAAGGTAGATATATTTAGAGATGCACTAAAAGAATTTATACCTGGAAGAATAATTGAAATAAATAAGAGCAAAAAGGAAGTTAAAGAGGAGTATGAATTAAAATTATCCTGTCTTAAAGGAGCTCTAAAATATCTATATGATAAAAACTTTGGCTATGCAGATATAAATATAGAAAGTAAAAAGCCTACTCTTCCATATTTATTAACAGCCTACACTCATGCTGGAGAGCAAAAAACATTAATTAAAGGCAGGGAAATAAATAAAGGGTTTATTTCTAGGTTCATGGATAGAATTCTACTTAAATTATATTTAAAAGACAGCAATGATAATGTGAAATACGAATACAATTATCAATTTAATGAGGAAGAATTAGAAAAGACAAACGCAAGGAAAATAGGAGAAAGATATCCAAATATAAATCAGCACGAAACAGATAATATAGAAAATAATGAAGTGAAATTCTTTGTATGGGAAGAAGAAGAGTTATGGGGATTTTATGTGTTAGCCATTTTAAGAAAAGAAGAAGAACTTTATATAGGGAAAGAAAAGTTCTTCTACTTTGAAAATGATAAATGGGAGAGAAACTTCTTTGATGGACTTAAATAGGTTCAGGTGAAAATACCGAAATATTGGTCAGGCATTTATTCCGGTTACTGAAGATTTTAATGGGTGAGTCCAAGATTATAAGTTGCACCCAAAATGCTTGCTTCAAAGACAAGCTTTGAACAAGCATCTTTGGAACAACTTATAATCAGGAATCACAGCCATTAAAATCTTCTGATGCAACACTACACAAAAGCATGACCAATATTTCTGATATATGACTGAACTTGATGGGTAGGAATTAGTACTGAATAGGTGAGGTTTTATAGAGGAAGATATTTTTAGTAGCGAGATTTTCAAATGCCTACTTCGGAAAAATATATTTGATGTCTTAAATATTCTTAAGAATATTATCATATATATTCTTAAGAATTTTAGAAGTTAAGAATATAAGAATATAAGAATATCTGAGAAAATTTGACTCAAATGTGTTTGGTGGATATTTATAGAGTAAGCGAACATCATCAAATCATAAGTACATTGAGTGAAAGTTCTGCTGACCGAATACAAAATTTAGATAATAACTTTTGGGTTCTTTGCTTAAGAATTTGCTTATAAGATATGGATTGTGAGAGTTGTATGAAAAGGAGGGAAGAAAGGTGTTTCAAAATAATTATCCGCTTTTTAATATCGGACGGCTTTTAAAGATAGAGATGCTGGAGGAGCTTAGAAATTTTCCGAGGGGATTTTTTGATGCGAGGATTAAGGGATATTCTAATGGAATAATCTGCGGGTGTGAGATAGAGGTTTCTGATAACTACATAAAGATATTGGAAGGAATTATAAAATATCAAGATATAATTTATCTTTTAAAAGAAGATATAAAGGTTGAATATACCTGTAATAATAAGCTTATGCTTTTAAAGATAAAATTCTTACCTGAAATACAAGATAGTGATTTTAAAATAAATTCAACGGAAATTTATCTAGATGAAAAGTTAGATATTAAGGAAAATGAGATTGAAATTTGCAGGTTTAAATTAAGAACGGGTGCAAAGCTTAGAGCAGAGCATACAGATTTTATTGATTTAAGCACAGAATACGATACAGTAAATACAATATATGCTCCTTATGCAGCTTACGGAAATAGCAGCTTAAGTCCTGAAATTTTAAGAAGATTTGGAAGAGAATTATTAGAGTGTAATTTAAGCGAAGCTTGGGATATATCATTTGCAATGATGTGTGTTCAGAGCAAGGACGCTATTCAAAAAGAAATAATAATAAGTTATCTAGTAAACAAACTAGATATTGAAGTGAAAGATTATAATAATGAGGATTTATACTTGTACCTTTTAGAAGTATTAAGAAGTGCTAAAGATGGAGCAAAAGGTAATGGACGCAGAGGTAATGGAAGATTTAAAAAGATACTTATAGATTAAGGATTGTTAATATTTGAGTATAGGAATGAATAGGGGGAGATGAAGTATGTTAGAGAGAGTTGACGAAAAGATTTTAGACTTCTTAAATCAAATGGAAAGAAGAGAAGAGATAAGAAATATTTGCAATGGTAACCCTATCAAAATTGGAAATAGATATTATGAATTTGAAGAAAAGTGCTTTTTTGATAATAAGTTAAAAATATATATTCCAAAAGACTTTGAAGAAATGCCTTTAGAAACTAGAAAATTAAAGTATCCATCAGAAAATGAACCAGACATAATAAAATGCGATGAAAAAGGAAACATTTGCATAACACTAAAGATCATTGACAGGATTTTAGATGAAAATAAGGTTGAAGAATTAAAAGATGGAATGAAAGAGGGGATGAAAAACACTAATCCCATAGATGTATTTTACGAGGATGGAGTATTAAAAGTTGATTCCCAAAATATAGGTTTTATTGAATTTAAAAGTTATACAATGGACGGGCCTATATTCAATTTAATGTTTTTTCTTGAACTTGATGAAAAAACACTGATGGGGAATTTTAGGTGTCTGTATGCGGAATATGGTGAATGGAGAGAAACCGTTTTTCAAGTTATTAGAAATATAAGAGTAATGAAAGAGAATGAGGAGGCGAAAGCTAATGAGTGAGGAATATACTTATACTCAAGGAGATATTTTAATAGAACCTTATAAGTTTCAGAAAATAACAAAGCTTAAAATAATCAGTGAATTAAATGAACATTCAAAGCTTTTAATTAGTGGAATCATAAGTGATGAAAATGCAGATAAATATGTTGAAGAAGCAGAAGCACAGGAAACTATTAATGTATCACTTAAGGATGATAAAGGAAATACAATAATTTTATTTAATGGATTATTAACCAAGATTGGAATAAAGGCGAAAAATGATGTGAGAGATTTGGAGATAGAAGCATTAAGTAAAACCTTCTTAATGGATATAAGAAAAGTTAGTGGCTCATATCAAGATGAAAAGCTTACTTACAGAGAGATATTCAAGCAAAAAAATAATAGATACAACGATGTAGTGATGATCGATAATGTTACTAGTCAAACTAAAATAGATGAATTCATAGTTCAATATAAAGAGACTGACTGGGAGTTCTTAAAAAGATTAGCATCATATTTTAATGTAGCTTTAGTGCCAGAATGCAGGATGTCAGGGATAAAATATTCAATAGGTGGATCAGGAGAGGCAATAGTCCACAATATAGATGAATTTAACTATTCTATAGAAAAGGGATTGAAAGAATATAGTGATAAATCTGCTAATGAAGCCTATCGATTGGATGACTTAGATTTGATAAGTTACGAAATAGAAACTAATAAATTAATGAAATTATATAATCAAGTGAATTTTAAAGGAAAAAAACTTTTAGTCTATAATTGTGAAACGGAATTGAAAAGTGGTGTAATAACCAATAAGTATATATTAAGAGATGAAAACGGCATGAAGGTGAAAAGAGTATATAATGACAAAATGATAGGAATTTCTCTTCAAGGAAGAGTTCTAGATACTAAAAAGGACAAAGTCAAAATTTCACTTGAGATAGATGGAAGTCCAAAAGAACGAAAAGGTGCACGGTGGTTCGAATTTGCAACAATATTTTCACAGCCAGATGGAACAGGCTGGTACTGTATGCCTGAAATTGAAGATGTAGTTAGATTGTATTTCCAAGATAGCGAAGAAAAAAATGCATACGTAGTGAGTTCAATGCACTATGACGGAATCGATGATAGTAAGCGAAGCGATCCTTCAGTAAAGAGTATAAGCACGAAGTATGGAAAGGAAATTGTTATGAGTCCAGGTTCAGTTGAAATAATTGGAAATGGAAATCTTCTAATGAGAATGACCGATGATGGCGGAATAGAAGTGAATAGTAATAAAAAGATAATATTAGATGCTAAAGATGACATAGAAATAAATGGCGGAGCTAATATACAAATTAAAGGACATAAAGGAATTAAGCTAACCCAAGCTGGAGCAAGTATGCTAATAAAAGATGA
The DNA here is from genome assembly GCF_022324665.1 of Clostridium sp. YIM B02500. Lineage (NCBI taxonomy): Bacteria > Bacillati > Bacillota > Clostridia > Eubacteriales > Clostridiaceae > Clostridium > Clostridium sp. YIM B02500. The sequence continues at coordinate 77,612 of NZ_JAKGTE010000020.1, forward strand.
TATAACAATGAGTGGAGGAAAAGTGAACGTTCAAGAATAAGACGTAATGAAAAAAATAGTAGAGAAAAGTTTTATATATTTTCATATATTATTTATTTTCACGTGTTTAACAAAAACTTCACAAGGATTAAATAAATGATAATAAAAGCTGATAAAAATAAAGTGTTAAAAGAGTTCCGGGAAAAATATGTGGCTGATAGATATAAGGAAGAATTAAAAAATATTCTAGAAAAATATAATGAAAATAAAGACAGTATAAAAGAAAAATTGACTTCAAAGTTTAATTCTATATGCCAAGAAGCTGTATTCCTTCAAAAAGAAGGTTTAAAAGGAGAGATAAAATATATTTATTTTTCAATGCTTAGAACAAGTATTCTTGAAAATAAGGGAGAATGGAGAATTGATTTATATGATGAAAAGTGGTTTGTAGATAAAGAAGAATGTTCAATAAATATAGAATTGGATTTCATTTATGAACCTCTTTTTAAACATATGAAAGAGCTTTCGAACAAGAAAAAAGAATATTTAAGAACTATTAAAGAAAAGGATATAGAAGATATAAAGCTCGCAGAAGCAAATAAATATCATAGTTTGGCATTAAACATAATTAGAGGTATGTTACAAGAGCTTTTAGAATGTGCTTCATATAAAGAAATGGAGAAGAAAGAAGATATAGTTATTATGGCAGGTGAATATATGGATACTGCAATTCAGATAAATAGTAAAAAGTCATAATTAGGCCGTAGTTACAATTAAAGAATAGTAGAAAGGAATGAATATGAATTATTTTTTATTAAAACAGGATGAGGAATATACAAATGCACCAGTGTTAATAAATGTTTTTAAAGGAATTGATGTTAGAAATATAAATTTATTAAATGCACATAAGATTGAGGATATTCGTATATTTAATGTTAAATGCAATGAAAACACCGAATTTTTAGACATTCTTGATAGAAATTTATTTCTTATTTCTGAAAAAATGAAGAAAATAATTGAAAAATATGATCCGAAAATGTTATTTAAAACTATTCCTCTTATAAATTTATATCATAAGAAGCAGGAAAACTATTATATGCCGATATTTCAAGAGATAGAATGTTTAAGTGAGAAAGCAGAATTAAACTTAAATAGGACGGTAGTAAAAAAAATCATATTAGATAAAGAGAAAATCAATGGAAAGAAAATCTTTAAGATAAAAGAAAGTGAGAAGACTTTAATAGTGGTAAGACTAGATCTTGCAGAAAGTCTACTTAGAAGAGAATTTAGAGGAATGTGCTTAAAAAGATTAGAAGTTGATTATTAAGAGAAAAATTAAAATAGGAGATGATGAGGTTGGAAATTGGTACTGCATATGTAGTCAGAGGAGCAATGATGGCATGCAATATGGGAACTGAAACAAAAAGAATAAATCTACCTGTGAGTCATGGTACATATTCAAAAGGAAACCCAATAATGACTGAAAATGATAATGTAATTGGCACAAATATAAGTGAGTTTGGAATATGCAGAGGAAATTGTCCGTCTAATGGTAGTAATGAAAAAACAAAAAGGTGTCAAGTTATGGTATTAAATAAGTGGATGAATACAAAGGAAGACACATTAATTGAAGGGGCACCGGCACTTACTACAGCTTCGATTTTAATATGTGCATATGGAGGAATAATAAGATTCATTACAGATGGACAAGATTAAGTAAAAGTGTAGAGGGGGAAAGCAGATGGGAGAAGTTCATAAATTAAGAATAAAGTCACCTTATAAGTTAATCAAGATAGTAGATATAAAAATTGAAAATAAGCCTAATAAGCATGGGTATCTATATTTAAAATGTTTAATAGATGAAAGTATAAATTTTGATTCTGTTATAAAAGCCTCTGCAGAAGATGAAATATGTGTTTATGAAGAAAAAGATACAAAAGATAAAGAAACAGTTGATATAAATGAAGTTAACGAAGGTAATAGTATAAGATTGTTTTATGGAATAGTTCAAAAAGTTAAAACAACCAATGTAAATTCTGTTTATTATTTGGAGATTCAAGCTTTAACATCAAGTTCAAAACTGGATATAAAGAAAAAGAGCAGATCATTTCAAAATGTTAAAATGACCTATGATGATCTTATAAAGGAAATATTAGAGGATTATTCAGGCTTTTCCTTCAATCAAAATGTAGGGAAGGGTAAAAAAATAGATAAACCACTATTTCAATATAAAGAAAGTGACTGGGAATTTCTAAAGAGAATAGCTAGTGAATTAAATTCAGAACTATACTGTGACATAATAAATTTAAATTGTATGTTTAGTTTTGGGATTTCTCATAATCAGAACTACGAATTAGATGATAATATAGAATATGATGTTTACAAAGATATTAAGAGCTTTTACGAAGCAGGCGGGCAGGACTCAGGCTATAATGATACAGATTATTTCTATTATGAACTAGAGAAAAAAGATATCTATGAAATAGGTGCAAAAATTAACTATAGACAGAAGGATTTATATATAAGGGAATACGAAGCTTATAAGAATAAGGAAGATATATTTTATAAGTACAAGCTATGCAGAGACAAAGGAGTATGGCAAAGTATAATTTACAATAAAAGTATAAAAGGATTAACGTTAGAAGGAAAAGTTATCGATGTTAAGAATGAGAAGGTGAAGCTTCATTTAAATATAGACGAAAGTCAAGATAAAGGTACAGCTCATTGGTTTGATTATGCACCGCTATCAGTAAACATAATGTATTCAATGCCTCTAGTTGGAGAAAGTGCAAGACTTTATTTTCCGAATGAAGAAACTGAAAATCCAATAGTCGCAGGATGCGTAAGAAAAAATGGAGATTCATGCACGCAAACAGCAGAGCCAGCCAATAGATACTTTCAGACTGAAAGTGGAAATGAAATAGCAATGCTTCCAGATACATTAAGTATAAAGAGTGGAAGCATAAAAAATACAAGTATAAGTTTTGATGATAAAAAAGGAATTCATCTTAAAAGCCCAAAGAAATTAAAATTAAATGCTGATGGAGAAATAACAATCAAAACACAAAAGAGAGTAAGAATAAAAGCCCAAAATCAGATATTACTAATGAAAAGAAATGGAGCACATAAAGTTTCAATAGAAGGTGATTTCTACATTAAAGGAAACAATGTAATAATGAATGGAAGCAGCAGAGAAACCTATGCTTCTTTTGAAGAATGAGGGGAGGTGGATTATAATGTGTGATACTCAAGATGGATGGGTAAATACTGAAGATGATAATAGTGGTACCTGGTATTATTATGAAGATGGTGAAGTTACTACAGGTTGGAAAGATATAAAAGGTAGTACATACTATTTTAATAAGCCAGGTGGCTCAATGGGATGGAGCAAGGAAGTTGATGGGAAGTATTTAGGTCCAGATGGAAGACAGGTGAAGGATGAGAGATGGGTAAATACTGAAGAGGACAAGAGCGGTACTTGGTATTATGTTGGGGCTCATGAAAGAAACGTAACAGGATGGAATAAGATAGGAAATGACTTTTACTATTTTAATTATCCAGGCGGTTCTATGACTTATAATAATACAATTAATGGTTTTGATATAGATAATGATGGAAAAATAGTTAGTGGCACAGGATGGTTAAAAGATAACTATTCAGGAGAAGATTATTATTATTCTGATGGGGAAATGAAAACTGGCTGGGTAAAGTATGGTGATAGCTGGTATTACATGGATGATGATGGGAAAATGGCAACTGGCTGGAGAAAAGTAAATGGCTTCTGGTATTATTTACATTCAGATGGAGAAATGGCAACTGGTTGGATAAATGATGGTGAAGGTTGGTACTATTTGTATCCACAAGGATCTATGGCTAGCGATACAGAAGTTAAAGGATATCTTGTGTATAATGGCGGTAAAATGGTTACGGGGACTGGTTGGAGATATATAGATAATGACTGGTATTTTCTTAAGGATGATAAAGTGGTAAATGGTTGGTTGAAAGATAAAGGTTACTGGTACTATTTATATGGCGGTGGGTCTATGGCACATGCTACCTGGATTAATGAATATTATGTAGATGATAATGGTAAATGGATAAAGGATTATAAGGCAGAAGATGATTCTCTGGCGAACAGTGATGGTGAAACGGATACATTAATGGCTTGTGATACAGGGGATAAAAATGTAGATATAGCTTTTACAAAGTGGTATGATACAATAATACCAGGAAAAAAGTATGCAGATGATCCGAGATATTCTACGATATCAGTTGCTGCATTTCAAAATAAACTATTATATATGTCAGAACAAGGCGAGGATGTAAGTGAATTAAGTGCAGATGAACTTGATAAGTTATTTGAGCGTGAAATGGACGATCAGGCAAATGCAACACTTGGCATGTCAGGAGCAGCTGATATTATTGGAAGTAATTCAGCAAAAATAGTTGCTAGTGAAGCAGTATCTAATGGGGCGGCTAAAGCTGGAAAACTTTCTATGAATCAAATAGATGAGTTAATAGAAGAAATAGGTGGCTCAATCAAAAATCATCCATTAAGGCAAGAATATGAGAATGCTGTTAAGAACTTATGTAATTATGAAGCAGAACTTAGAGCTCAAGGACTAAGTCAGAAAGAGATTGCAGAAACACTTTATAAAGCAAGAAGAGATTTAGGGGTAAAATATAAGAATTTGACACCAGACGCTCTTAGGGAATATATATATGAAGTTAATATGGAACGATATGGAGATGAACTAGGAGCATCATTTGACTTTTTAGTTAATAAGTATAGTTCACAATGTGAAAACATGGATGAAGTCTATGAAGCTATTATTAAATCATCTCAAAGACCAAATGGTAATGTTGATAAACTATTGCAAAACTTTAAGGAGTGGCTTATTAAGAAGAATCAATAGGAGGTAAGTATATGTCAGATATAAAATATATTATGAATATAATGAAATATAACAAAGTGTGTAAATGTGATTTGTGTAATGGCATATTTGAGGAAATGATAAAAAAAGATGGTATAATTATGTCAAAAGGAATATACTCTGAAATATTGGATAGTACAGTTAAGTTTATGGGATTAGTTGGGAGTAAGGAAGGACCAGTTCTGTTTTTGGATAGTGAGCAATATGTAATCACAAATGATGATTTTGATTTTATTCAGCAGTCGGAAGAGGGACTCAAAGGGAAGTTTACGGCATATATTAATGGAAAAAAAGCGATAGAGTTAGAATATAAAAAACCTTTTAGTGATTTTGATGCATGGTCTAGAGAAGAGGATATTGATATTTTTCAATGGCTTTTAAGATTTAGCAAAAATTCAGAGTTTAAAAATAAGTTTTTACGTATATATACAACTTAATTATATGTGTTATAGAATATAATATAACTTTTTTATTTACCTAGTATATATTTAGGAGAAAGTGAGAGGAAATGTTTAAATTTGTTGGAATAGGGAGTGCTTTTAATACGGAAAAAGGAAATACAAGTGCTTTTTTAAAAAGGGATAATAGTTTGCTTCTTATTGATTGTGGAGGGACTGTTTTTCATAGGTTGCAAGAACTAAATTTGCTGGATGGACTTGAAAATTTATATATTATCATAACGCATACACATCCTGATCATGTTGGAAGCCTTGGGGAGGTAATATTTTATTCATATTATATTTTAAAACGTAGGGTAACTATTTTCTTTCCTAAAAAACAACTAATTGAAGGGTTTCTTACTAGTATAGGTATAAGTGCTGAAATGTATAAGCTTAATAGTTTTGAGAGAATAGCGGTGAATGATGCACAAATTGGAGAGTTCAGCATAGAATTTTTACCAGTTTCTCATGTTGATACAATACCAGCATATGGATTTACTATAAGATTAAATGGAAGAGTATTTTATTACAGCGGTGATGCTAATGACATAAGTAAAATAGCACTAGAGAAACTGAAAAACGGACAAATTTATAGGATATATCAAGATACGTGTGGATTAGACTATGAAGGAAATAGTCATTTATCATTGAGAAGACTCTGTGAGATAATTCCACAAGAACTTAGAAATAAGGTTTATTGTATGCATCTTGATAAGCATATAAAAGAAAAAGAAATTCAAAATAATGGATTTAATGTTGTTAAGATATATGAAGAATAATATTAAGAAATAATAAAAAAATTATTATTAATCTAATTGTAAAAATATTTATGGAGTTTACTAAGGTATAATATTAAATCTATTATGTAGTTATGAATAGAGATTAATATAAATAGTGATGTAGACTCTAAATGATACATTATTGATATCAGCAGTAATTTTAAAAGTGTATCAAGTTATGAAAATTTTCATTATAAAACCTCATTTTTGTCAAACTAACAAACGAAATGAGGTCTCATAATTGAAAAAATTGCTTTACTAAATTAGTAAAATACATGAAGACTGTTTATCATATTGAAAATGGATTAAATAAGTTAACAAATTAAGGAAAGAATTCTACGTATGGCACAGTAAAGGTTGTAACAATTGTCTTTCTAGGGTTTTGGCTTAGAATTAAAAGTTTCAATGAATTAAATTTTGTGATTAAAAATAATGAATTTATAGAACTATTTTGTAGTGGTACGCAGAGTTACAACTGGTTAATGCTATTAGAGACATGCTCAAGGTCACTAATATTGAAGGTGAGGTAGTATGTATGAATAAGAATACAAGCAAAGATATGGGGATAATAGCTGTGTCTGCATTTAGTCATACAAGTGATTTTTAAATTAATGGGAAATAGCAACATGGCAGTTATAATTCAAGGGATAATACTTATAGTGCTATGCACTATATTAGCAGTTTATATGTACAGTGCAACTAAAAAAATTGGGAAATAAATTAAGTATAGTTGGAGTCATATTATTATTAGTAGCAGGTAGTGCTCTTTCAGTGGGATACATAATAATGGAATGTTATCCTCAATTGCACAAGGAATATAAAACACTAGATATATATTTAGAGAGTGGAAGTTTTGCTGCCTTAATGTTATTCTTCCTAATAGCTGAAGTTATTATTTCATATAAGGAAAATAAATAAAATTAAATTGCAGGATAAGCAATTTATGTGCAGTCCCCAAGATCAAAAGCAACAAGTTGACAACAAAAAAATTAATATTCAATACAATAAATTCAAAAGATATTTTTGAATTTAAAGATTCATTTGTAGAAAATGCTCTAGCCCAAATAGATTATGCTAATAGAAAAAATTAAAAAATTTCTAGGTTTTATTCTGAAAATTATGTTTTGAGAACGTATTTTTACAAAATGGCAGAATTTTGAAAAGAGAGTTGGATAGAATGATTGGCACAATTAAATATTTTCTAGTATTTGGAATATTAATAGCGTTTATATATCATGCTATTTTTGTTGCAAAAAAAGATATTTATGTAAAAATATTTGCGATATTAATTTCAACTACTTAGCTACTAATGTTTTTATTGAAAGTTGTTGGTATATACAGATAGATGAATTATCCATATATATTATGGAGTAAACCGCAAATGAACTTCTAACATAGACAGGAATTTTTAAGTATAAGTAAAGATGAATATACAAATGAAGAAGGCAGATGATAAATTAAAAATCATCTGCCTTGGGGTGTTAAAAAATGAATGTTACGACATATCATTCAAATAAAAATTATAAGTTAACTAATATTAAAAATAATCCAAGTTAACTATAAGTTATAATATATTAAAAAATTTAACAAACATTTTTATACAAACTGCAAAAGTAATAATAATTAAAATAAAAAGAGGAGGAAGTATGTATTTATGAAAGATGATTTTATATCATATGAAAATTTAAGAATATCCACTTATGAAGTGAAATCTATAAAAGAGATGTATATACAAAATTGCTTAAATAACCATGTGACATTAAGTCTTACGTGTATACTAGATGATGAAATGAGGGACAGCTGTGTTCAGAGCACAGATGAGAGGACACCAATAGAAGTATTTTATGAAAAGGAAGGTTCACATTTCTCTTTATTTAATGGCATTATAACTAACATAAAAATCAGTGTTATTAATTATGTTTATACATTGTTTATTGAGGCTAAAAGTCTTGATTATACAATGGATATCGAGAAGAAAAAAAGAGATTTTCAAAATATAAATATGACTACGCATGAACTTATAGATGAGGTTATGAAATCATATCCTAATGCAAATTATACCATCAATATTCCTAATGAGCCAATCGGTGAATTTATACTTCAATATAATGAAACCGATTATGAATTTCTAAAGCGTATAGTGTCCAGGTATAATGAGAGTCTTATAAGTGAAATGGAACTTAAGGATATTCACTTATATTTTGGCGCACCAGAAATACATGTGGAGCCAAAAACAAAAATCATTAATTACACTGTTTCTAAAGCAGTTGAAGAATATAATGATGTGAAAAATAATGACGCACCCGAAGTATTAGAAACAGATTTTATTACTTATAAAATAAGAACACAAGAAATATTAAATCTTGGAGAAAATTTTGATTTTAATGGTAGACAATTTTATATAAGCAAAGCAACGTATTCAATGGAAGGCGGTAATTTAGAAAATATATATGAATTAAGATCAAAAGGTGGTCTTAGATCAAAGCGCTTATATAATATGAATGTAGTAGGAATTTCAATTAATGGATCAATATTGGAAGTTCAAAGAGATAAGGTAAAAGTTCAACTTGAGATCAGTAGCAATACTGATATATCTACTGCATATTGGTTTCCATATGCTACAGTTGCGGCATCACCTGATGGTGGAGGCTGGTACTGTATGCCTGAAGTTGGAGAAAAAATAAGATTAAATTGTCCAACAAAAGATGAAAGCAAAGCCTTTGTTGTAAATGCAATAGGAACTAATAAAGGAAAATCAGGAGCAGAAGCAGAGAATGATAGAATGTCAAATCCTGATAATAAATCTTTGCAAACTAGTTCTGGACAGGAAGTTAAGTTTACTCCAAATGGAGTAGTTATAGCGTGCAGTGGAGGACAAGCATCTATAAATTTAAATAATGACGGAACTGTAGATGTTGTAGGTCAGAAGAATATAAATATTGCTTGTGCAAATAACCTTTCTTTAAGAGCCGAAAATGAAATGACAATCAGCGCTGCACAAAGCGTAGATATTTTATCTGAATCAGGAAGTAACCTTATATTATCAGAGGGGGATGAGATATTAGTAAATGGAACTAGAGTTCAAAATAATGGATAGAAACAGAGAGTTTTGAAATTTGAAAATCAAAAGCTTAAGAAGAATTATTAAAAAAAGGAGGCATTAACAATGGATAACATAGATGAAAAAATAGCAAAATTAAAAATGCAGCAAAGGCTTGAAAAGGAAGAGCAGCAAAGAAAAGAAGCAGAAGAAGAAAATTTAATTTCAGAGGAAGGAAAGCTTACTATTGAAGAAGTAATGAAACAAGTAGATGAGGGCTCTTTAAATATAAATAATACTAACTTTAAATTTGAAAGAAAAATGTTTTTAAGTGAGAAGTTAGAAATTCCAATACCACTAGCATATTTCGAAGAAAGAGTAAATACTGATAAAAATACTGCCTTAGTAAATGATAATGATGGAGTGAGTTTTACTTTAGCTTATGTAGATAAAGGAGCTCAAAAGCAAAGTTTTGCTAAGTTTAAGAAAGGCATGGAAAAGAATTTTAAAGATATGGATCTTTATCTAGAATGGATGGAAGAAGGAGAATTAGGTGAAGGCCATTCAAAAATATTTTATGGAACTTATAAGACACCTACAGGACGAGGAAATATTTACAATTTGATTTTTTATAGAGAGCATAAAGGAACATTGATAATTGGAAATTATAATTGCTTTGAAAGAGATATAAAGACTTGGGAGCTTATAATGAAGGCAATTATGATGCTCATGAAAATTAGGTAAAGCTAAAATTTAGTTATAGTTTAGATTTGATAAAAATAAGTCCAAGTTAAATTAACATGGAATAAAACTCAAAAGGAGGGAATTAAAGTGGGAGAAAGTCAAATCATTAAAGCTATTGATTATGAGGAAATAAAAGTTAATGGCTATAGTTTAGAAACAATAAAAAGCTTAAAAATAGAAACTGATATAAATAAGCATGCTGTTTTGAAACTGACAGGAATATTAAAAAATGAAATTAAGGATAGTGATATTACTTCAACAACTAATAATAAAACCATAGAAGTTTGTTATGGGGAAAATGAAAATATAACATTATTTTATGGAATTGTTACAAATATAAAAATAAATGTAGAACTTGATGTATACACTTTAAGTATTGAAGCAAAAAGCATGTCTTATCTAATGGACATAAAGTTAAAATCCAAATCTTTTCAAAACACATCCATAACCGTTCATGGTCTTATAGATTCTATAATGAAGAATTATAGTGAATCTAATTATATTTTAAACATACCTGATGAGGAAATAAAAGAATTACTTATACAATATGAAGAAACTGACTGGGAGTTTTTAAAAAGAATAGCATCTAAATATAATCAAGGATTATTTCCAGTTATGGATAGTAAGGAAATACAATTTGTGATGTCTATACCAGATCAGCATAAAGAATTAAAATCAGAAAATATAAATTATAAAATACACAAAGATTTAGATGAATATAAATATATGCTTAAAAATTATCTACAAGATGCCAATGAGATAGATTATTTAACTTATGAAATAAATAATTATGAAGTATTAAAGCTTGGAGATAATATAGAGTTTCAAGAACAGAATTTTTACATTTTTAAGGGAATCTATGAAATGAAAAATGGAATATTAACAAATACTTATAAGCTAAGAATAAAAAATGGTTTAAGACAGGAAAGAATTTTTAATACAAAAATTATAGGAAGTTCAATTGAAGGAAAAATCATAGGAGTTCAAGCTGATAAAGTAAAAGTTCATTTAGAAATAGACGAAATGCAAGATCAAGGAACAGCTTATTGGTTTAAATTTTCTACTATGTCAGCATCAAGTGACGGCAGTGGATGGTATTGTATGCCTGAAATAGGAGATAGTGTAAGAGTGTATTTCCCAACAAAAGATGAAGATGAGGCTTTTGCAGTTAGTGCGGTAAGCAGCTATCAGCAAGGAGCAGGTGAGGCAGAAGATAGAATGGGAAATCCTGATGACAAATACTTAAGAACAGCTCATGATAAACAGGTAAAGCTTACATCAAGTGGTATTTTTATTTCCTGTGACAGCGGACAGGCAGATATGAGTCTTACTAGTGATGGAACCCTTAGTATAACAAGTCAAAATAATATAAATATTAGTGCCGAGCAAAACATCAAAATTCAAGCTCAAAAAAGCTTTTTAGTAAGTGCAAAGCAAGGGATAAATTTTGCTTGTGATAAAGGTGGAGGTCTAGAGTTTGATGATTCAGGAAACATAAAAGAAAAAGGTACTAAAGTAAATAATAATTAAGTTTTTATTTACTTTTAGGTATATAAGCTAAGAGGTATAAGTCCTAGTAAGAAAGAAGGGATTTTATGAATAGGGAAGAGTCATTAAAAGAATTTAAAGAAAAAGTAGTTAAAACCTTAGAAGAAGAAAGTATATCAGTTTTTGAAAAAAAATTTAAGGATGATGAAGAAAAAGTTAAAGAGATAATAATAAACGGAATGAAAAGCTTAATTAGCAAGGCAAATGAGATTAAAGAAGAAAAGAAAATAGCAGTTTTCCAATTTGAGCTTCTTAGAATTAATATTTTAAATGAATCCTATAAGATATTAATTCATGGATACAACTCATCTTGGTATTTAGATACTAAATCCATATACGAAGAAATAGATTTAAGATTTTTATTTGAAACATTTATCACCTTTAAGGAAAAGTTAATTAAAGAAAAAAGAATTTATATGGGTAAAGTTAATGACTATGACATTCAAAAAATAATGTTTGAATCTGTAGTGAAATGTTATAAGGATATGTCAAAGACAGTAAGGAATTGGTTTTGGAAATTAGATGAAGAAAAGTGGATTAAGGAAAGTTCATTAGAGGACTTTTATTTAGTAAAGTGGAGTGAATATCAAGGAAGAAGTGAAACTCTATTTGCCATGGATAACAGAGAAAAGAATATAAAAGAACTTTTAGAATTTAAAAAGCAGCCTAAAGAAAAGTTACCTTTTGTATATACTGTCTGGAAAGATAGCACCTTAGAAGATGGTGATTTAACAAAACAAAATATGTTATTTATTAGTTTTAAGGGAAGTAAGCTTAAAAATATCAATTTATCAGAAAGTGACATAATAAGAGGTCAGTTTAAAGATACAGAAATAAGAAAATGTATATTTAAAAAATGCCGATTAATAGGAAGTTCTTTTGAAAATTCTAAAATTGAAGATTCTGATTTTAGTAGTGGGGATTGCACAGGAGTGGATTTTAGAAAAGCGGATCTTAGATATGTAGATTTTTCAAATTCAAATCTCAAAAACTCTAATTTCATAAATGCAAAGCTTAAAAATGTGTCTTTTGAAGGAGCAGACTTAGAAGATGCAATATTTAGTGCTAAGGATATACCGTTTATTAATTTAACATCAGAGCAGCTCCAAACTATATATATAGATGGAGGCGAAGAAATATGAAGTATTTCATTTTAAAGCAGGATAGAAATTTAGAAAATGCAATTAAAATAGAAGGTTTTAATAATAGTCAAAAAATGACATTGCTTAAGGCAGATGAGGGCAAATATAAGGATTCCACCAATGTACCTGTCCACGGAAACGAGAATAGCATTTATCCAGATTTAATACAAGCACCTGTATTACTAATTTCAGATGATCTTCATAAACTTTTTAAATTATATGAAAACACTGTAGTTTATAAAATAGCAGTATTTTCAGATTTAGAAAGGAAGAAACAGAAAGTATATAGATTAGTGCTGCCAGAATTACTAGATGCATTAAGTGATAAAGCTATTTTCTTTAAAAATGGTTGGATTGATAAGATAGTTTTAGATGCTGATAAAATAGGTGATTACAATATATTTCAAATTAAAGCTGGTGTAGATTATTACTTTATAGTTTCTCTTGATGTAGTTGAAAGCATGCTAAAAAGAGGGCTATTTGTAGGAATTAAATTTGAGGAAGTTGAGGTGAAATAAAAATGGCAAGCGAAAATGAAGAGAAATATGGTGTTATAGCTGGAACAGCAATAAATGAAGCTGAAAAAGGTGCCAAAGATACAGTAAATACAGTAAAGCAAATTGGTACTATGGCTGAGAGAGTTGGAGGTTTTTTAAAGAGAGATGCTACAAACGAATGGAAATGGCTTAATCTATCTCCAGAAGAAAAAGCGGCTGAGAAGGAAAAGGAGAAGCAAGCGGCAGAAGAAGCTAAAGCGGCTGAGGAACAGAAGAAAGCAGATGAAGCAAAAGCTGCTGAAGCTGAAGCACAGAGAATAAAAGATCTTCAAAAAAGCTATATAGTGCATACGGCAGCTATTACCTGCAGCTGTGCACTTCATGAAAGTTATGTGGTAGTTCCAACTGGTCATGGAGAATTTATACATGGAATTCCACAATTAAATATAGGAGATAGCAAACCGGAAATAAATATAAGAAGTTTTGGAATATGTAATAGTCCACAAAATCCAAGTGTACAAGCAAATGCTAAAAAAATAGCAGATGAGATTAAAAATAGGCCTAAAAGTTTCACAGAAAAAGTTATGGACTTCTTTTCAAAACCACCAGCTGAAGATATAGGAAAAGATTTACTAGCTCAATGTGTAGGTGTATGTACTCCAATGATAGCGACTGAATGGATAGATGGGAAAGAAGATGTTCTTGTTGATGGAAAACCAGCGTTGTTAGGGAAGTGTACACTTCAGTGTGCATATGGTGGAGAAATCAAATTATATACAAGTGGACAGAGAGAATAGGAGAAAATTGGATTTTAATCTGATGTCTAGCTACTGTAACACTCCCATCTTTTATTAAAGTGGGAGATAACAGTGAAACGGCTCTAGACATTGTGCCCCCTGAGGGTATAAGTTCAGCTAATCTTCAGAGGAAGATTAAACTCTTCCTGAAGCTAAGTTTCACTTTATAAATGAAAAGGAGGGAATTAAATGATACTGACATATAAGAGTTTAAAAGTAGAAATACCTTATGAAGCAATTCAAATAGAAGACATAGATATATTACAGCCTATAAATGACCATGCATATTTAAAGATTAAATTGTTAATAGAAGAAGGAAAAATAATAGAATATTTAAATAAAAATGTAAGTGATGAGAAAATAACTGTATCGAGAATTGAAGATACTGGTGAAGAAATTAAGTTATTTGTAGGAAAGATAAATGAAGTTTTTATGTCTTATGAAGGCAGTGTTCATGTTATGGAATTAGGGGCTGTGTCTTATACAAAGGATTTTGATATTAAGAAAAATAGCAGAACCTTCTGTAATTTAGATATGACTTATCAGGAAGTTATAACAAAGGTTTTAGATGCTTATGCTGATAAGGCTTTTACAGACAATATAACAAATGGAAAGACTATTGGGGAATTTATTCTTCAGTATGAGGAAACTGATTGGGAATTTTTAAAGAGGTTAGCAAGTCATTTTAATGGTGTATTACTTGCTGAAACCACAGAAGAGTATGGAAGATTTCACTTTGGAATACCAGATTTAAACAATAATAATAAAATTAATATAGATGATTATGAAGTAGTAAAAGATATTGATAATTTCAATAAGCGTGAAGCTATTGGGTTTGAAGAAAATTATCTTCAAGAATATACAACATGGGATATTGTAAGCCCAATTAAATTAATACTTGGTGAGAAAGTTTTATTCAATCAAATTGAATGTGTAGTAGAGAAAATTCATACTGAGGTCTATAAAGAAGAAATCAGAACAATATACACATTAGGTCTTGAAAGAGGACTTAGAACTAGCTATATGGTAAATCATAAGATTTTTGGAATGAGTATTCCTGCAACAGTTAAAGACGTACAGGGGAATACTATGAAAGTTCACTTTGAAATAGATCAAGAATATGAAGAGTGCGCAAATCAAAAATATTTTACTTATGCAATAGAAAGCAGTGCTTGGTACTGCATGCCAGAAAAAGAAAGCCAGGTGCATATTTATTTTCCAACCAATGATGAGAAAGAAGCTATTGCAGTTCATGCAGTAAGAATTGGAGAAGGCTCTGCAAGAACACAAAATCCAGATATTAAGTCATTTTCTCATACAGGAGGAAGTGAAATGAAGCTGACTCCAAGTGATATGAATTTTTCACCAGGTGGCGGAGGTGTAAGTTTAAACTTAGCCCAATCGGGAGATGTATCTCTTAACGGGCAAAATATAAATCTTACAGCAACTGAAAATTTAGAACTCGGTATTAGAGATGGAAGTGGAGATGCACCTCCGTTTAGGCCACAAAATATAAATATTTCTGCTAAGAGCAAAATAGAAATAGCTAAAGGCGGTATTGGAATTCAAATGGAAGATGCCACATTTTTAAAGGGATCTACCATAAAATATGAAGGAAGTGCTAAAGATCCAGTAGAGCTACCAGATGAAATAGCTCATAGAAATGACGGAGATGCAGAGGCGATAGAGCAAATTAATAACCAGGCTAAAGCTAATATGGAAGCAAAGGTTGATGAAGCTAAGAGTAAAATTGGTTTTGGAGTAGTTGCTTCAGTTATTGGAGCAGTGGCAGTTGGAGTTGGAATTGCTGTACTTGCAGCAGCTACAGTTGCAACTGGAGGATTAGCTCTTGCTGTTGCTGGAGCTGCGGTGGCATCTGGTGTTACAGCTATGGCAGTAGGTGCATCTGAAACCAGTGAAGGTTTGTCAGATTATAGCAAGGCTCAAAGTGGAGATTATTCAAAATCATATAATTTTATGAGGGACACTGTCTGTGGAGGAAATGAAACTCTTTATAATGTTGTAAAATATGGATCAGTTATGATTGCAGGAATAAGTACTGCAATTTTGACAGGTGGAGCAACTATAGAGGCTATGACTAAAACCTTAGGAAAAATAGGGCTTGATTCAGCTATGAATACAGGATTTGAATTAATTGCAGATTATGCGGATGATGGAAAAATTGATAATGGATGGGAAAGCTATGCAGAGTCCTTTGCTTTAAGTTGTGGCTTAAGCGGTGGAGGTACAACTGCATTTAAAGGAGTAGAAAAAATTGGGAAAGGCTTGGAGCTAGGATGTCCAACCATGAGTAAGCTGAGAATAGCAACAGATGTGGCAGTAGATATGGGAGGCCAATTGGCTACAACTGGAGATGCAAATCTAACATCTACTTTAATAAGAAAATATGTTAGTAATAAATTATGTTTCTCTGACCCTGTAGATGGAGCAACAGGAAGTTTGTATATTCCAGCAACAGATATAGTTCTTCCAGATATTCATGAAGAATTTAAGATAGAAAGAAAGTATGAGTCTGTAAATAACAGAATAGGACTTCTTGGACTTGGCTGGACTACAAATTTTGAAACTTGCCTTGGAGTTGAAGGGGAAAAAATAAATGTACTTTGCCCAGATGGACATATTGAAAGCTTTTATTCAAGTGATGATGAGTGGGTAAATGATAAAGGCGGAGCTAAGATTTATTCTCTAAAACAAGACAAGGATTATTGGATATTTAAAACTTCACTTGATAAGAAAACTTATAAATACAATAGTTCAGGGAAATTAATAAATATAACTGACAAACATGGAAATAAGCTTTCGGTAACTTATGTAGGCGAAAATATTGAGACTTTAACTACTTTCTCAAATTATAAATTATTCTTTACCTATAAAGATGGAAAAGTAATTGAAATAAAAGATGAGCTTGGAAGAACAGTTCAATATAAATATGAAGGAAATTGTTTAACAGATGTTATACATGTGGATCAAGGAATAACAAGATACACTTATAATGATAAGGGATATATAAGCAGTATAACAGACCAAAATGGACATACTTACACTAAGAACTTCTTTGATAAAAAGGGAAGAGTGATGCGTCAAGACTTCCCAAATGATGATACCTGCAAAATAACTTATAATGATTCAGAAAAAGAAGTGACTTTTTATTACACTAAAAGTCGAAGGACAGAAAAAACAAGATTTAATAAAGATGGCTTAATTACACATTTATTTTACGAAGATGGAACTATAGAAGAATACAAATATGATGATTATCAAAACAAGATTTATATAAAAGATAGAAATGGATTTGAGACTCATAAGGTCTATGATGAGTTCGGTAACTTATTAAAAGAAACTTTACCAAATGGATTAATAACAGAATACACTTATGATGAAAATGGAAATTTAGTAAAAGAAACAGATAATGAAGATAAAGAAATTATCTATGCTTATGACAGCCAAGGTAATTTATTGGAAAAGAAAACAAAGCTTTCAGCAGCCAATTGGATTACTGAAAGATTCACATATGATTCCTATGGAAGAATTCTAAGTAAAACTGATGGGAATGGAAATGCATCAAAATATGAATATGAAAATGCAAGTGTCTTAGAAGGAAAACAAGGAAAAGATCCAGTAAGAGTAATTACAAATAGTGGATATGAGTATGAATACACTTACGATAAAGTGGGCAGAAATACTGAAATAACTACAGATTATGGAACAATAGAATTTGGTTATAATAACTTAAACTTTGTTGCAAGTATTAAAGATGCCAATGGAAATGTAACAATAAAGAATTACGATAACATGGGAAATCTTACAAGCCTCTATATTCCAAATGCATGTATAAAAGGAAGTATTTCTGATGAAGGGTATAAATACACCTATGACCATATGGATAGACTTATAAGCATAAAAAATCCACTTGGAATTATAGAAAAAAATATAAGAGACAGCGAAGGAAACATAATAAAAGAAATAAATCCGAATTATTATAATCCTGAAACCTATGATGGAATTGGAGTAGAATATGCTTATGATAAGGATAATAGAAAAATAAAAACCATATATCCAGATGGAGGTATAGAAAGATTCTTCTATGATAGTAATGGAAATGTCATTAAGCACATAAGCCCAGAATATTACAATGAAGAAACTGATGATGGTCTTGGATACAGCTATACTTATGATTCCATGAATAGATTGAGTTCTATAATAAATGAAGATGGTGTAGTTGAAAAAAGATTTGAATATGACTTACATGGAAATATTATTAAGGAAGTAGATGTTGAAGGAAATTCTACATTATTTAAGTATGATTTAGCAAGAAACCTAATTGAAAAGAGAGTTCCAGCAGAAAAAGATAACATTGGTAATGTTAAATATAATTTGACTTGCTACGCTTATGATAAAAATAGCAATAAAATCTTAGAGAGACATGGTATAAACTTAGTCTCAGAAAATGAAATCTGTAATTATTATCATGAAATCTACTTTGAATATGATGAAGAAAACAGGCTCATTGAAGTTAAAGACAAATATGGAGCAAAAGCAAGATATAAATATGACTGCTTAAATAAAAAGAACTATGAGAGCTTTAAGATTAATGATACAACAACTAAAGCAATTCATTATATTTATGATAAGGTAGGAAACCTAACTCAAAAGAAAGAAGAAATAAATGGAGGTTTTGTATCACCAGAAACAAAGGGCAGAAATGTCTGGGCAATAACAAGTTATGAATATGATAAAAACGGAAATATAACAAAAATAACAACTCCAAAAGGCTATGAAATAGGGAGAGTTTATGATAAAGCTGATAGAGTCATAGAGCAGCATGAAAAAGATGAAGCTAATGGAATCTTTAGAAGTTATGTTTATAATTATGATAAATCAGATAATATAATCAGCATAAGCGAATATTCTGGAGAAGAAGCAAAGCTTATAAGTAATAAATATACTAGTGAAAATAACTACATGGTTCATTGGTCTGAGAGATATGAAAATAGAAAAGAAAATGAGAAATTATTTGAGAAGATTGGATTTAAGGAAGAACAAAAGAAAAAGGCATATACTTACGATTCTCAAAACAGGCTTACTCATTTTATAAATTTCTCAGGTAATGTAACAAGATTATTCTATGATAAAAACGATAGAATAATAAAACAAGTATTACCAGAACAATACGATGAAGCTAAAGACGATGGAGTTGGAACAACTTATTCTTACAATTTAAAAGGACAAGTTATTGAAGTAAAGAATGCTTTAGGAGAAACAGTAACTAAAAATACTTATGACCCTAGAGGCAATCTTAAAAGTAGTGTAGATGGAGAAAATAATAAAGTAGAATATACTTATACATTACTTGGACAAATTAAAGATATTGTTACTCCAAACTCAAGGAAAGAAAATAAGCCAGCTCAAAGCTACAAATATGATGCAAGAGGGAACATTACAGGAATTACAGATGGTAATGGAAACGAAACAAGTTACCTTTTAGATGATTGGGGCAGAATAACTCAAATAACAACACCAGAAGGCGGAGTTGAAAAATATACCTACGATTATGCAGGAAATATAACAAGTACTACAGATGCAAATGGTGGAACTATAGAATATATTTACAACAGTTTAGGTCAAGTATGTGAAATTAAAGATCAAGAAGGTAATAGTGAATATTTCTATTATGATAACGAAGGCAACTTAACAAAACATGTGGATAGAAACGAAAATCATGTAGATAGAACTTATAACTTAGATAGAAATATAGTCTCAGTAAAAGCATATCAGGTTGATAAAGAAGCAATAGATTTAGAATCAAGAAGAGCTGAGGCAGATAGGATTAAAGCCATAGAAGAAGCTGAAAATAAATCAGGAAAAGAAGGTTTTGTAAGCAGTCCACTAAGCCAAACTCATAGTAGAAGAAGAAGCTTTACTGAAAGACTAAAAGATAAAAAGGAAAGAAAAGAACAAGAAGAAAAATTAAATAAAACAAATACAACAGAAAAAGCTGAGGATTCAAATAAAAATAAGCTAAATGTAATAGATCAAAGATTTAAATACAACTCAGATGGAACCTTAAAGAGCGCATATACAGGAAATATGCAGTACGAGTATTCTTATAACATTGAAGGCATGCTTGAATCTAAGAGTGCCTCTGGAAGAAATCTTTTAAAATATACTTATGATAAAAATAACAATATAAAAACTATTAAAGATATCACAGGAAAGAGCAGTATTTATAGCTATGATGAAAATGACAGGGTTAAATTAATTCAAGATGATAATCAAAATAATCTTGCTATTTATGACTATTATAAAAATGATAATATAAAATCAGTAACTGTTGGAAATGGCTTAAAGACAGATTATACTTACGACGGTGATGGCAATGTTCAAAGTTTAGTAACAATATCATCAAATGGTGAAGTATTAGTAGATTATAATTATGCGTACGATTTAAATGGAAACAGACTTCAAAAAGTAAGTTCAAAGCATAACAATTTCTATACTTATGATTCCATGAACAGGCTTAAAGAAGCAAGTTATGATGATAGACGCGAAAGCTTCACATACGATAAAGTAGGAAACAGATTAACGAAGACAACAAATGATATCACAGAAAAATATGTTTATAATGTAAAGAATCATTTAAAAGAACTTCATAACAAAAATGGAATAAACTACTTTACTTATGATAAACAAGGAAATACAATAAAAGAAGAAACTCAAAATGGAAATAATATCTTTAAGTATAATACTCTTAATCAACAAGTTAAGGCTATAACTAAGGATGGAAACACTTTAGTAAGTAGATATGACACAGAAGGTTTAAGAGCAGAAATTGAAGAAAATGAAAAGTTAACTAAGTTCATTTTCCATAAGGAAAATGTTTTGGTTGAGGCTGATAAAGATTGGAATGTTGTTTCTAGGTTTGTTAGAGGATATGAGGTTGTTGCAGCTGATATTTCAGATTCGGAGGTAAAATCTAACTTAAAAAGATATTACTATACTACTGATGAACAAGGCAGTACAATATTAATTACAGATGGGTATTGCAATATTAGAAATGAATATTATTACGATGCCTTTGGAAATGTTCTTAATAGTGAAGAGCAGGTTCATAATAGAGTAACTTATACTGGGCAACAGTATGATAGTGTTACTAGACAGTATTATTTAAGAGCTAGATTCTATAATCCTGTAATTGGGAGATTTGCGCAAGAAGATATTTATCGTGGTGATGGATTAAATCTTTATGCTTATTGTGGGAATAACCCTGTTAGGTATTGGGATCCTAGTGGATATGCATTTTTAGATAATTTATTGTATAATACGCAGGATGATATTGATATACGTATAAAGAAAGTGCCAAGTGAGGAAGCAACTTATGGTCATTGGACAGGAGAAAGAGGTAATTCTAATTTTATATTTACGAATACTGATAATAAAGCTTTTCACAATAGTGTAGAAAAATTAATGAACGCACATAATGCAACTTATGTTCCATATAAAGATGGGCAAGTAGATTTTGATCATTTTGCTGTATTTACAGTAGATGTAGAAGTTTCTTCTGATAGAAAAATAACTCATCCTAAAACTAATGAGGAAATTGCTAGGCAGATTGTGGCGCATAATGGAGATTATAATAAGATGTATAGTGAAAATGTAATGGGAATTGCTAGCGGGTCACAAAGATCTCAGGATATTGCAAAAAATGTTATTGAATCTGTCAAGCCATATGCTGGAAGTAATGCTTTATCTGAAAGTGCACGAATAGAAGCTGTGAATAGAATGATAATTGAAAAACAAGGGGATTTTAAGCAGACTATTCATGAAGAGAATTTAATAGAAGGAATGCAGAAAAACAAAACACAATGGGTTGATACTGATATAAATCTTCAATTTAAACATTTGGGTGGAACATCAGAAGCAAAAAGACAAGAATTAGAGAAAAGTAAGTGCAAAACTAAGTAAAAGGAGATATGTACAATGGCAAAAAAAACAATTAATGATGAGTTATATGGGAAAATTACGTATAAGGGAGGATATTGGCAATTAAAGGATGGAATAAAATTGAAGATAAATAATAATGAAATGACGATTGCAACAGAGATAAGCGTGTATTCAATGATTTATGAAGAATTTAATATGGGATTATTAAGTGAAGAGTTAATGCAATTCCATAGAGATAATCCACAACTTCTTAATGCTGATAAGGCAGAGAAGACAAAAAAAGAACAAAAAGAATTATATAGAAAACATTTAATAGAGAATATTGATAAAACTATCTATAACATAGAGGAAGCAGCATTACAAAAAAGAGAAGAATTGATGGAAGCTGAAACTGAGGAAACTTTTTCTAAAATGGTAGGTAAGGAAAAAGCCAAAAGATTGTTTGCGGCTAGAACAAGAGAAGAAAAGTTAGCTTCACTAGAATTAATAAGATTGAGAGTGCTTGTAGATACAATTCAAATAACATGTAAATGTGATTGGTTTGAATTCGAAGGAGGGGGATTTGTTATTTTCTCTGATGGTAATGTAGAGATGTTTGATATTGATTCAATGAGTATTTAGAGAAAAATAATTTAGCCATATAAATACCATGATTTTATGAATTATTGGTATTTGTATGGTTTTTATTCTATGAAGATTATAAATATACTTAAGCGTAAAAAATGACGCGTAGTACTTATAATAGTGAAATAAAATCATCTAACATATGATAAACAAGGAAATACAATAAAAGAAGAGACTTAAAATGTAAATAATATCTTTGAGTACAACACTTTAAATCAGCAAGTTAAGGCTATAACTAAAGATGGAAATACTTTAGTTAGTAGATATGATACAGAAGGTTTAAGAGTAGAAATTGAAGAAAATGAAAAGCTAACTAAGTTTATTTTCCATAAAGAGAATGTTTTAGTTGAGGCTGATAAAGATTGGAATGCTATTTCTAGATTTACTAGAGGATATGAGATTGTTGCTGCTGATATTGCAGATTTAGGTGAAGATTCAGAAATAGAATCTAAATTAAATAGGTATTACTATACTGTAGATGAACATGGTAGTACAACATTTATTGCTGATAAATATCAGAATATCAAAAATGAATACCATTATGATGCATTTGGTAATGTTCTGGAATCACAAGAACAAGTTCATAATAGAATAACCTATGCAGGACAACAATTTGATGGAATAACAGGGCAATATTATTTAAGAGCTAGATTCTATAATCCTGTTATTGGTAGGTTTACTCAGGAAGATATTTATAGAGGCGATGGGTTAAATCTTTATGCTTATTGTGGGAATAATCCTGTAGCTTATTATGACCCTAGTGGGTATATGGATTGTAAAAATAAGGCTCAAGCTTTCAATAATGAAAGATTGAACTTAGGAAGTGACAGAACTAAAATTTATGAAAATGTTAGATCAGAAACTCAAAGAAAGCTTGATGAATTGACTGATAGAGTAAATGATAAAAAGGACAGTTTGGTAAAGAACGATATTAAACCTGCATTATCCACATCGTATAATGTAAATACAGATAAATATTATCACTTTACAAATTTAACGAAAGATCAAGTAAAGAAAATGGAAACAGTATACCATCCATATACCAAGGAAAGAATTAATAAACTTAAAATGGATGAGGATGAAATATTTAAATCATATGAGAAATTCACTAATGGAGCAGGTACACATGCAGAATGTCTTTCATTAAATGAATCAATGCTTGATGAATTTTGTATAAAAAACCATATAAATCGAGAAGAGATTACTCAGAGTTTAGTGGATGATTTATATGAAAAAAATCCAGGAATATTTAATCAAAAGCCTAATGATACAATAATAAATGTCGTTAATTCATGGAAGCTAAATAATAGGAATCTTGCTACACCTGGAAGTCCAATGCCAAGGTGTCCTCATTGCAAATATGTTACATTAGAGGCGGATGTATTACCAGAAATTATTGAGCAAGAAACGGAACATTATAAGAATAACTTTCCGAATTTAGTATTTGATAAATAAAGGGGAATAAAAGAATGAAAATATTATCAAAAGAATATGTTTATGAATATGGTAAAGATAGTGAAGAAATAGGGTATGATATAGTATATGGAACTCACGTAATAATGGATACTGATATACCATATACTGGAATAGTATATTCAAAATATGATGATGGTGATATGGCATCGTATTGTTTTTATAAAGATGGATACGAGGATGGGGATCAGGTGGAATTTTACGGAAATGGAAAAGTAAGATCATGGAATAATTTTAGAAGAGATATGGGAAAGGGTGAAGCTAGAGAATTTTATGAAAATGGAATATTAAAATGTATGGGGAAATATGATGGGGATGTTTGTTTGGAATATAAAATATGGGATGAAAATGGAAATTTAATCGATGAGAAAAAAGAACCTACAGGAGATGATATAAGGCGAATGAATAAGCTGATTGGAAAAAGTGAATGGTTGGTTATATGACGTGATAAATGAAAATTAATGTATAGTAATACAGAATAGATTAAAAGTTCAAATAGTTGTAGAAAATCAGTTTATTATATAAATTTTTTAGATAAGCATTGCCATAGTAAATGGTTTTGGATTTTTTGTGGAATGAAGAAAATCTGATATAAATAGGTTGTGTCATTTGCAAGATGACACAATTTTTATATCAGGTGGTTAATTTAAATGTATAATATGATAATAGTTCTAAATATTTTAATTTTAAGAATAAGCATTACAAAGGAAAATTACTATGTTTAATTATAGTGAATGTTAATATGTTGAAAAATATTTTTAATCTAGAAGAAATAGAAAAGTATAAGAAGTATAAGGAAATTCAAAAGATTTCAGGTTTAAATTTAAAGAAAACTAGCATCATCATGAAAAAGAGATAGCCTAATTTGAGGCATATTTTTATATAAAGCAGAGTTGAGTAGAGTCTTTGAAAATGAAGTAGTTAAAGAAGTATATAAGAATCTTGCAAGTAGAGATAATATGGAGAGACAGGATGGGATTAACACTAAATAAATAAAATTACAAGGAATTAAAATTACTAAAAAATAGAATTAAAGTTTTGCAAAAGAATAAATATATAAGGCAGGAATAAATAAAATGAATATTAATTTAGTTCATGATTTTAATATAAATACCGAAGAAGAATTTTCTAGGATTCAAAGTGATCTAGCAAAAAATATTATACTAAAAAATAGTTTTAATTCTAAGCATATAGAAACATGTGCAGGAGTAGATCTTGCATATTGGATGGAAGAAGAAAAAGAATATGCAGCATGTTGTATAGTAGTAATTAATTATATTTCCAAGGAAGTAATTGAAAAAGTGTACAGCTATGGAAAGATTAATGAGCCATATATACCAGGATATCTAGCCTTTAGGGAATTACCTTTAATTATAAAAGCTGTTGAAAAACTAGAAACTGAGCCTAATATCTTTATGTTTGATGGGAACGGATATTTACACTTTAATCATATGGGAGTTGCAACACACGCATCATTTTTCTTGAACAGCCCAACAATAGGTGTAGCAAAAAGTTATCTTAAAATTAAAGGAAGTGACTTTGAAATGCCTAAAGATGAAGTAGGTGCATATAGTGATATAGTAATAGATAATGAAGTTTATGGAAGAGCATTAAGAAGCAGAAAAAATACCAAACCAATATTTATTTCATGTGGAAATTATATCGATTTGGATACAAGTACAGATATAATATTAAATTTGCTGAGCATGGATAGTAGAATTCCAATACCAACAAGGTTAGCTGATTTAGAAACACATATTGTAAGACAAAAATTGAAAAATATATGACAGCCAAGGTAATTTATTAGAAAAGAAAACAAAGATTTCAGTTGGAAATTGGAAGACTCAAAGATTCACATATGATTCTTATGGAAGAATTCTAAGTAAAATAGATGGGAACAGAAGTTTAGCTTCTAAATCATAAAACTATTGAAATCAGTAGTATTTTTAGCAATTTAAAAAGTGTATCAAATTCGGAGAATTTTAACTATAAATCAAACCTTATTTTTGTTAAGCTATTAACTGAAATAAGGTTTGATAATTTCACCTAAAAATGATTTTGTCTTTAAATTATTATTTGGAGATGAGAAAAATAAAGATTTAATAATAGAATTATTAAATTCAATATTAAAAATGCCACATGATGAATTAGAAGATATAGAGCTAATTAATACAGAACTATTAAGAGAGTTTGCTGAAGATAGAAAAGGAATTCTAGATGTTAGAGCAAAAACTAAAAGTGGTGAGCATATAGATATAGAAATCCAAGTTTTATATACCTATTACATGGCTGAAAGAACATTATTTTATTGGAGTAAAATGTATAATGGTCAGATAAAATCAGGATATACATATGATAAACTAAAGAAATGTATAACAATAAATATAGTTGATTTTAATTGTATAGAAATAAATAAACTTCATACAAGTTTTCATATTACAGAAGATGAAACAAATAAAAAGTTAACAGATGTATTAGAGATTCATTATTTAGAATTACCCAAATTGTTTGATAACAATATTCCAAAAGATGAATCTGAACCACTGGTTCAATGGATGATGTTCTTACAGTCAAGAAATAAGGAGGCGTTTGAAATGTTAGCAGAAAAAAACGAAAAAATAAAAAAAGCATATAATATTCTTGAAGTTATAAGTAAAGATGATAATGCAAGAGCAGCATATGAAGCAAGAGAAGCAGAACTTCATGATCAAATGACAAGACTTAAAAGTGCTAGAGAAGAAGGGATAAAAGAAGCTACAATAAAAAATGCTAAGAATTTTTTGGTTATGGGATTAGATGTTGAGATGGTTGCTAAGGGAACAGGGTTAAGTGTTGATGAGGTTTTAAAAATTAAGGGAGAATTAAATTAATAAAAATAAGGATAGTATGATAAGTTATTGGTTAAATGTTGTAATAAATGAAGGAGTGTATATTTCAAGTTGGAGAAATATATGCTCTTTTATTATGTAAAGAAGTAGAATATGAGGAAAAATACTTTATGAATTTGGAATTGATAATTATGTTGAAGGAGCAGATGAAGATTCAAACATTTCATTACTTTTAAAAGATGAGAATAACTCTGTAATAGATATATTTCAAGATATAGGTACTAATATTTCAGTTAATATTGAGTTTTTTTTAGTAAAATATTTATAGGATCAGTGGAAAAAATTAGTAAAAATATTTATAATTATACAAAAGGCTATATTTACGATATATAGATAATTTAGATTTTAATAATGTAGTATTAATAAGTGTTGCGTAAGCTAGAAATGATAAGTCAAAATATAGTTGTGAAAATGTATAAAGTCTAAACAAAATTGTTTAAGGAGGATGTAATATGTCAAAGAGGGGAAGAGTAAAACCAAATAAAAGTATATCAATTATTGGGATGGTTGCGGGAGCTGGTATGGTGTATATTGGAATAACTAAGGCTATACCAGATACAGGTGCATTTGGTGTTGTTTGGACGCTAGTAGCTATCGGAATAGGAGTAGCTAATGCTATCAATGTTTTTAGTGAAAATGGAGTTGCATCATTTCAGATTGATTTTGAAGATAATGAATCTGATGAAGGAAAATATAAGAACTTTGATGAAAAGTTGAGAAAGATTAAAGGTCTTAAAGAAGATGGAATTATAAGTGAAGAAGAATATGAAGCAAAAAGAAAGGAAATATTAAGTGAAAAATGGTAGTAGAATTTTATTTTAATAACATTATTATTAAGAGATGTATTTTTAGCGTTTATGTTAATCACAGCAATTTAGCGTCTAAATCATGGAACGTTGTATCAGTGGAACCTTTTGAGATTTAAAATGTGTATCAAATTCTGAAAATTTTCAATATAGATGGAACCTCATTTTTGTCAAATTGTTAAAATGCATGGAAATGTATATCATATTAAAAGTTATAAAAGAAGCCAAAACAAGTTACGATATGGATTAATTTGACATATAAATATTAAAATGTTATATTTATATAAATTGTAATTTTGAGAGGAAGAGAACTATGTAATGTGTATATTCTAATAGATTATATCTAATTTTATTAGGTAGTCGATTATATCAAGAATATTTGATATAAAATTAAGAGATTTATTAAAAGTATGATAAATAAAAGTTTTTATATTAAAGAAAACTTCTTTTTTGAGATGCTCTTATTTAAGTCGCATGAAAATAAAATGGCAGATGGACTTGCTATTTTTTTGGATGTGCCTAATTAGAATATACTTTTCAATAACATAGCAAAGGCAATTATAAGAGGGGATGTTTTATTATTACTTTCTTTTAAAGGCTTAATTCTCTAAAAAAGCAATATCTTTTTTAGTTTATTTGTGTTGTGAAAAGTTAAATTCGCAGCACTTTTTATTTTGTAAAAATATTGGTGCGTAGAGAGAGTTTGTGATTGTAGGTGTTCAATATAAATTTCTCATTGAAAATAATAAGTTGAACTTATATCATCATGGGCACAATGTCTAGGGCCTAAGCCACAGTTATCTCCAACTTAAAAGAAGATGGGAGTGCCACAGTGGCTAAACATCAAATAAATAAGCTAAGAAAGAAGAGATAATATGGACGGAATGTTTAAATATCCAAGAACTCGCCACATTGAGGGATCGAGGCTCCAATCTGGCGATGAGGATTTAAAAAGTGTTAAATTTGAAGTTACTAAAGATAAATATATAGTTGTAGAAGAAAAAGTTGATGGAGCGAACACAGGAATCAGCTTTGACAAAAGTGGAAATCTACTTTTGCAGAGTAGAGGTCATTTTTTAAATGGAGGATATGGTGAAAAGCAGTTTTCACTATTTAAAATGTGGGCTAATTCTAATAAAAATGAACTTGAAAGCATACTAGGAAATAGATATGTAATGTATGGGGAATGGTTATATGCAAAACACACTGTTTTCTATGATGAACTCACTCATTATTTTATGGAATTTGATATTTATGATAAGTTAGAAAACAAATTTTTAAGTACTAAAAGAAGGAAGGAAATGCTTCAAGGACATAAATTTATCACTTCAGTTTTAGTACTCTATGAAGGAAAATCGAGCAAATTAAAAGAGTTAACTTCGTTTTTAGGCAGATCCAATTTTAAATCTGAAAACTGCCAAGAAGTTTTTAAAAAGCAATGTGAAGAATTAAATTTGTCTTATGAAATTGCAAAAAAGCAAACAGATGCATCAGACTTAATGGAAGGATTATATATTAAGGTTGAAAGTGAAAATGAGGTTACAGATAGATTTAAATATGTAAGAAACTCTTTTTTGAATACTATATTAGATTCTGAAACTCATTGGATTAATAGACCTATTATTCCTAATAAGCTTAAAGAGGGGTTAGATTTATTTTCTCTAGGAGAAGAGGTGTAAGAAATGAAGATTAATTTATTTGAAAATATAATTAATAAACAATTTGATTTTCAGAGTATAGCCGATAGCTTTCAAGTTATAAATAACCTTACTGAAATACCTCAAAATCCAAAATATCATGGTGAAGGGAATGTTTATATCCACACTAAAAATGTGTGTGGTGAGCTTTTGAAGTTAAATGAGTGGAAGGAGCTTTCTAATAAGCAAAGGGTGATTTTATATTTAGCTGCCTTGTTCCATGATATAGGGAAAATAAGCTGTACCAAAATTGAAGATGAAGAAATAGTATCTCCAAAGCATGCCATAAAAGGGGCAAAGAGGTTTAGAGAACTAGTTTATAAGGAATATGCACAAAAATATGAAATTGACTTTCAAACTAGAGAACAAATTGCAGCCTTAATAAAATATCATGGCTTGCCACTACTCTTTATGGAGAAAGAAGATTTAGAATATAATTTGATTAAAGCCAGTGAATGCTTAGATATGAATTTATTATATCTTTTGTCAAAGGCAGATCTGTTAGGAAGAGAATGTGGCGATAAACAAGAGCTTTTAAATAAGATAGAGTATTTTAGGGAATATTCTATTGAAATAGGGTGTTTTTATTCTAAAAAAGAATTTAGAAATGAATATACGAGGTTCAAATATTTTAATAGTAAAAATATTTGGTATGGTGATGAAGTGTTTGATATCACAAGCTTTGAAGTTGTAGTAATGGTTGGATTGCCACTTGCAGGTAAGGATACTTATATAAAAGAAAATTTGAGTCATATGCATGTGATTTCCTTAGACGATATAAGAGAAGAATTTAATGTATCACCAAGGGATAATTCAAGTAAGATTGCCATGGTTGCAAAAGATAGAGCAAAGGATTATCTGCGATTAAAGGAGCCCTTTGTATGGGATGCAACAAATATTTTAAGTGATACTAGAAAGAAGCTATGTGATTTATTTTCATCCTATGGAGCTAGAGTCAAATTTATTTATATTGAAGTGCCATATAACGAACTTATTTCTAGGAATAGGACTAGAGCTAGAAGCGTACCAATAAAAGTAATAAATAATATGATTCATAAATTTGATATGCTAGAAAGCTTTGAAGGATATAAAACGGAATTTCATGTAAGTGGTGGAGTTTAAAGAAGTAGGCATTGAAAATGAATATTAGATGTTAGAGTTAAAATCAAAAATGGTGAGCAAATAGATATACAAATCTAAGTTCTATATGAGGAATATATAGAAGAAAGAACTTTATTTTATAATTATTTTAGTAAGAATAAAGAGTAAAAATATATCACTGTATTGATTAGTTAAAAAATAAAAGGAATATATATTTTTAATTGAAAAAATATGTGTTCCTTTATTATATGAAAATAATGCATATACAAAATATAAATAGCCCTAATGAATAGGACTATTTATATTTAAAAATCTTGATAGATCACTCAATAAATTTTATTATTTCATAACCATTTTAGAAATGCTTTCAGTATAATTAGTTGTATCTGATGGCAACCATATATTTCCGACTTTGGTGAAGCTGAATGTATTTTCAGTTGTTGTTGAGCTTATTTGGCCCTTATTAATTGAATCTATTAGGTTTGCAACGTAAGCTTCTGTAAGTTTTTGTTTATCTCTAATACCATTTGATAGTGCCTGAGATGTAGTAATATTTACAGCATCTTTAGAGATTTGATCTCTATCTATAAATGTTGATGATACTTTAACTTGTGCAGAATTATCTGTTTTAGACACTTCTTCAAAATTAACTGAGTTTTTACTTATAGCACTTCTTAGAGCAGTTATCATTCCTTGAAGTTGATCATCTGATAATGAAATACCAGATTGTTCAGATTCTTTCTTAAAAGTTTTAAAATCATTCTTATTTATATTCTTAATTATTCTTTCGCCAAAAGCTTTGCTGTAACCAAGTTTCTCCATGCCGCTACTATCTTCCTTAATTACTAAGTTCCAAAGAACTTCAGCACTTTCTTTTGGTGAGATACTTTCTTCATCAATATTAAGATTAGGATTATCTTTATTTACCGCTAATTCAACTAACTTGTACCCGAAATTAGTTTGATCATCTGCAATCCAATATCTATTAACTTTTTTAAATTTAAATGTATTTGAAGATTTATCAGAGCTCACTTCTGCATTTTTTAATCCTTCTGTAAGCTTGTTTAAATATATTTCACCAAATTTTTTATTTTCCTCTTCATTACTTGTAAATTCCATCTTATCCGTTTCGTCTAAAGCATCCATTGCTGCTTGTTCATCGATTTTTTTTATATCAAAATTAGTAGTTGAAATTTCTACTTCGGCTTCGTCACCAGATTTAGAAATTTGCTTTGTTTCATAGGTAATCTTTGAAAGTGCTTCTTTATATGCTTCGCATATAGAATTTAACTGTTCATCTGAAGCTGAATATTGCATCAAAAGAACATTTTTTCTTAATTGATCCTTAATTTTATCTTCGTATTCTTTTACTATATTGTCTTTCTCGGAGTCAGATACCCCTATCTTTTGAAGATCTTTAGCATCAGATTTAAATATTAGTGAACAGTAAATGTCAGCTGAATTTTTTGCTGCATTACTATCAAAGCATCCACTAAATAAAAAACTAAATAGTAACGCCACCAATACTAAAAAACTAATTATTCTTTTTTTCTTCATTATTTTTTACCCCTATCATTTTAAGTTTAGTAGTTAACAAAGTACATTATATCATCCAATTAAAGTGATTTAAAGTTGTTTTTTACTAATATGGATGCTATTATAAAATGGAATTGGGGTAAAATTTCATATCTATCTTTAAATATAAATAGGTTGTTGAATAAACAGAATTTGTAAAAAATAAATAAGTCATCCCTTTGTGATATAATAATTTCGCGAA
>NZ_JAKGTE010000021.1:0-102287 GCF_022324665.1 Clostridium sp. YIM B02500
AACGATGGGACTCGAACCCACGACAACCAGTGCCACAAACTGGCGCTCTACCAACTGAACTACGTTCACCATATTTGACTACAAAAATTAAAATTCAACTTTTAATTTTTAAAGATTAAAGTATTACCAATATAGGTAAAAAATTTTTATTTGCTTGTTTATTATAAGTTACATATTGTTAATTGTCAACTATATAAATATAATTAATGTTAAGTACAGTACCAATCATATGTTAAAAACCATTATATTCAAAGCCTAAAGCCTCTTTATTCCACTGACATCTCAACATTTCTAGCTAAAAATACTCTTATCTAAAATAAATAGAATTATTCATTTAAATCATAATCTCATTATTTTCTGATTTTAAATAAGTTTAGAATCAGTTAAATAATTTTTAGGGGTGATAAAATCACCCCTATTATATGAAAATAATCATTGAAATATTTCTTTATTTAAATATCTTTACACGTTCTTCTAATGGTTTAAATTCTTTTGGGCCTGGATCCGCTGTTGGCTTTCCAAAAGGCATTTGCCCAATGAGTTTCCAATCATCAGATATTCCCCATTCTTTCTTTATGTCATTTTCAATAAGCTCATTATAATGTTGAAGCGATGCTCCAAATCCTTCAATTTCTAATGCAGTCCAAATAACAAACTGGTGCATTCCACTTGCTTGTTGAGACCAAATTGGGAAATTGTCTTTATAAAGTGAAAATTGTTGTTGAAGAGATTCTATCACGCTATTATCTTCAAAAAATAAAACTGTACCATAACCGCTTCTAAACGAATTTATTTTTTCTTGAGTTGGCTCAAATTTATCTTCAGGAACAATCTTTCTTAAAGCATTCTCTGTGATATCCCATAATCTATCATGATGATCTCCTAACAATAGTACTACTCTTGCACTTTGTGAATTGAATGATGATGGTGTATGCTTTACAGCATGTTCTATAATTTCCTTGATTCTATCATCAGAAACCACCTTTTCTTTACTAATTCCATAAAATGAACGTCTATCTGCTACAGCAGTAAAAAAATCTTTTGACATATAATCATTCCTCCTATCATATCTAAATTTATTTAAGTATTTATATTCTTTTCTTTTTAAATAATTACTTACAGTAATTTAAAATTATATCTAACTATAACTAGTACATCTTTTATATAAAAACAGTGAAGCCTAATAAATTCACTTCAATATTTTTAATTAGTTACTTACATTTAGTAAGTAACTTTAGATTAATTATTACATACTTATAACACTTAGTCAATAGTATTTTAAATATAAATTCATAATTTTTTTAATTTTCAAACAATAAAAAAATATAAAGAATCTCCATTGTAATTAAGAAAATTCTCTATATTTTTTGAATTGTCTTAGTTAATTCCATTTTTCTGCCCATTTTTGGATCTCATCCATGGCACTTTGAAGATCATGGCCTTTTTCTGTCAATTCATATTCTATGCGCACTGGAGTTTCCGGATAAACTTTTCTAATAATTATTCCTTCCTTTTCCAGCTCCTTAAATCGTTCTGTAAGCATACGAGCACTCATATTAGGAATAGCTTCTTCTATATCTGAAAATCGATTTTGTCCATTCAATAATGTTCTTATAATCAATCCGGTCCATCTTTTTCCTAGTAATTCAAAAGCATTTTCAAACCTTGGGCACATATGAAATTTTTCCATATTTAATCACCACCTGTTACTATTCTATCATAATCACTTAATTAAGATAAGCAACTTATGATATTATACTAAATATAATAATATTCATTGAATAAGTCAATATTCCGTAAAACTTATGTATTAACTTTGATCTTTATGGTAATATCTAATATTAATTAATTATTGAATCTAAAGGAGGATTTTATTATATGGTTAAACCTTTATTTTTAGCACACGGCTCTCCAATGATGGCCATTGAAGAAGATAATTATACTGAATTTCTAAATAATCTTGGAAAGAAATTAAACCCTAAAGCTATTGTTATCTTTACAGCACACTGGGATAGTGAAACACTAACTATATCATCTTCTGATTCCACATACGAAACAGTATATGATTTTTATGGATTTCCAGAAGAACTTTACAATGTAAAATATGAGGCGCAAGGTTCTAGTACAGTTGCAGCAAAAGTCGAAGAAAAACTTTCACACGAAGGCATAAAAGTTAAAAAAGACTTAAATAGGGGTCTAGATCACGGAGCTTGGACTCTTTTAAAACACCTTTATCCAGAAGTCAACATCCCCGTTGTTCAAGTTTCAATAGACCCCAAATTATCCATTGAAGAACAAATAAAAATAGGTAGCGCTCTAAAAACTTTAGGTGATGAAGATATCTTAGTTATCGGAAGCGGAAATACAGTTCATAATCTAAATTTAGTTGATTTTGAAGCTGTAAGCAATGATTCTTGGGCTGAAGAGTTTGATGACTGGTTAATTAACAGGTTAAAAGAAAATGATTTTAATTCACTTTACAATTATAGAGATCAAGCTCCAAATGCCGATTTGGCTGTTCCAAGCCCTGAGCATTTTGTTCCGCTATTTATAGCATTAGGCAGCAGTTCGCTACTAATTCCTAGAGTTATTTTTCGAGAGTATGAATTAGGAAATTTAAGCCGTCTTTGCCTTGAATTTTAGTAATCTAATATTTTAGCAGGATATGATATACTCAATCCTGCTTTAGTAAAAAATTTAATAGTATTTTTCCTTTACTTCTCTTGTGAATCCATAATCAATAATTACTGGCCTGCCATTAATTACTCCCCAACTACTTTGTCTATTCAAATCACTTAATAGTAAATTATAATTTTGAGAAATACTTTTTATCTGTTTTAAATCAAACATTTCTTTTTTACTTTTAACATCAAAATATCTCCATATTTCCGTAATATTATATACCTTATCCGCTCTCTCCATAATTAAGAACTCAAAGTTTTTTGAAACGTCTATAACCTTCGCAAACATGTTAGAATTGTCATAACGAGAAATATAATACTCTGTTTTATTTTGTGCAATTCCAGCTGCATTCTTTGCTATTTTTACTACATATCCATTCCCAAGATCAAATACTTCTCTACAAGAACCGGAACCAATATATCTGCAATATCCTCGTGTTATACTAAATATAATTCGATTAATATCCATTTAAACACCTGCTTTATGCTCATCTCTTTATATTCATTAGTAAAATTCTACATATTATATTATTCGCTCGATATAAAATTGGTTCGCTATGCTTTTACAACTTAATTAATTTCAAATAAAAATGTAGCTGAGGAATTTTATTTTTTCCTCAGCTACATTTATACTTTCTACTTATCCGGCTCAACATGAACCATTACCTGCGTTATATCTAGATCTTCTTTCAATTTATCTTCTATTTTTTCGGTAATGGAATGTCCTTCAACTAAAGACAACTCAGAACTGACACTAACTACCAAATCAAGTAAAATATTATTTCCATGAACGCGCGCTCTTATATTCTTAATTTGTTTAACACCAGGAACTTGGTTAATAGATTTAGTTATACCATCAAGCTTCTCTCTACTAAAACCATCTGATAGATTATGAGTTGCCTCCCTAAATATATCCCATCCTGTCTTTAATATTAAAGCACTTACAACTACAGCTGCAAGAGGATCTATCCAAGGAAAACCAAACTGAGAAGCAACAATACCTATGGTCGTACCAATACTTACCCATGCATCAGAAAGATTATCTTTTGCAGCAGCCATTAGCCCAGAGCTTTTTATCTTAACAGCAATCCTCATATTATAACGATATACCATGTAAATAGCCGCAGCACAAAAAATTGCAACTACAGCAGATACTAAATCAGGAGCCTTAGGGTTAAAAAAGATAACTGATTTAATCGCATTATAGAGCACATCAAGACCAACAGCCAGCATAATTAAAGATGCTATTAATGATGCTATTGTTTCTGCTCTAAGATGACCATAAGGATGATCATCATCAGCTGGCTTTCCCGATATTTTTAGCCCAATTAAAACTGCCACTGAAGCTATTATATCGGTAGTATTATTGATTCCGTCAGCTAATAATGCCTTAGATTGAGCAAAAAAGCCAACTCCGAGTTTTAATAATGATAATGTTATATACGCTATAATACTCACTCTAGCTCCACGTTCTGCTATTTTTAAATTATTATAACTGTTTTCCATACTTTCCACCCCTGACTATACTATTTTTCAATGCTATCTTAATAATTATCATTCTTAAATATATTTATGCAAAACATACTCTTCATTGAAGTAATTAACTTACAAGTACTTTACTATAAGGCAATTACAGCATATGGTTTGCTATAAAAATGTATTTTTCAATTAAAGATTACATAAAGTTAATTTTCCAAATAACATAAGTATTATTCGTTATTATATCTACATATTATATGCCACTAAATTTTATAGACATTATAATGCTTATAGATATATAGATTAAACTTAACAGCATTTAGCATTTGGGTAGTAGTCTCAGGTTAGCTAGTATAGCCATAAATTAAATATTATTATCAAACAGAAAGTAATTAAAGCGTTCATTTACAGATAAATTATTTTACTATGGAATTTTCTATATATTTATCAAGGTACCTTTCTAAGTCATCAATCTCTTCATTTTTAGGCAAACAGCTAATTAATGTTTTTAAAACTTCTCTCTCCTTTATATAGTTAAGAGAAAATGAAAAATTTAAATCAATTATCCAACTTAATTCATATATTTTTCTATCATTATAATTTTCCAGTGAATTATTACTAATTTTTTTGTTTGAACGAATGTCCTTAATAAGCTCTGAATTATAGCCTGATGTAAAAGGTAAATTATCAAGCGCCGGATTAGGATGATTTTTTCTTTCTCTCTCATATCCCATAATGATTCTGAAAATATCAAGTTTATCGGCATCTCTAATCAATTTGCAAAACAATGATTCTTCCTTATTCAAATCCATCGGAAGATCTTTTGCATTATGAAGATTTACAGCTTTAATAATAATCTTTCTTCTACTGTCATCTAAGTTTTTTAATGTTCCATTCTCTTCTAATATTTTAACGCCTAAAGCAGCATGATTTTCTGAAAAAGCATCCCTAAATGTCTTATACTTTTTAAATTGTTCAAACCTTCCTATATCATGGAATAATCCTATTATCTCCGCTGTATCAACTTCTTCTTGGGTGAAATTTAAAGATTTTGCAATATTTACAGCATGCTCTGCGACTTTTAGCGTATGTATTTCCTTAAGTTCAATATTCTGATTTATTAAGCTATCTTCCCCATAAAATTTTTTTACATAAGAGCTAAACCAATCATAATATTCTTTAACTAATATATTTTCCATTTTTATCTCCTTACTATATCTAAATATATATCTATTATACTCCTTTAGCATAAATTACTTAACTATAAAACTTCCTTCTATATGAGCATAGGTTTTAATTCACATTCATTACGAATCCTTAAAGAATAAAAATACCTTGACAATACTCATTTAATATTGCCAAGGCTTTATAATTTAGGATTTAATCATAAAAATTATATTTATTTTATGTTTATATTTTATTTTTCTTGTAAATAGTCATCTATTGCTTTTGCTGCTTTTTTACCAGCGCCCATAGCAAGTATTACTGTTGCTGCCCCTGTAACTGCGTCTCCACCAGCATAAACTGCTTCTTTAGTAGTAAGACCTGTTTCTTCTTCAGCTACGATACATCTTCTCTTATTAATTTCTAACCCTTGAGTTGTTGATGAAATTAATGGATTTGGTGATGTTCCAAGTGACATTATTACAGTGTCTACATCCATAACAAATTCTGAACCAAGAACTTCAACTGGACTTCTTCTTCCTGATGCATCTGGTTCTCCAAGTTCCATTCTTACACATTTCATTCCTTTAACCCATCCATTTTCATCTACTAAGATTTCTGTTGGATTAGTTAATACATCAAAGATTACTCCTTCTTCCTTAGCATGATGTACTTCTTCTACTCTTGCTGGAAGTTCTGATTCACCTCTTCTATAAACAATATGACTTTCAGATCCAAGTCTTAAGGCAGTTCTTGCTGCATCCATAGCAACATTTCCTCCACCTACTACTGCAACTTTTTTACCAGATCTAACTGGAGTGTCATATCCTTCTACCGCTGCTTTCATTAAGTTTACTCTTGTTAAAAATTCATTTGCTGAACATACTCCGTTTGCATTTTCTCCTGGTATTCCCATGAATCTTGGAAGTCCTGCACCTGAACCTATAAATACAGCTTTGAATCCTTCATCTTCAAACAATTGATCTATAGTTATAGTTCTGCCAACTATAACATTAGTTTCTATTTTAACACCAAGTTTCTTAATGTTTTCAACTTCATTTTTAACTACTTTTTCTTTTGGAAGTCTGAATTCTGGAATTCCATATTCTAAAACTCCGCCTGCTTTATGAAGTGCCTCAAATATAGTTACTTCATATCCTTTTTTAGCCAAATCTCCAGCACAAGTAAGTCCTGCAGGTCCACTTCCTATAACTGCAACTTTAATTCCATTCTTAGGTTCTGTTGCACTTAAATCAACATTATGTGATGCTGCCCAGTCTGCTGTAAATCTTTCAAGTTTACCAATAGATACTGAGTCACCCTTTATTCCTAAAACACATCTTCCTTCACATTGTCTTTCTTGTGGACATACTCTTCCACAAACTGCTGGAAGTGAGCTGTATTTTGAAATTTCTTTTGCAGCTTCTTCAAATTTTTCATCTTTAACATAAGAAATGAATCCAGGTATATTGATTGATACTGGACATCCTTCTACACACTTAGGATTCTTACAGTTTAAACATCTAGAAGCTTCTTTAGTTGCTTCTTCCTCGTTATATCCAAGACAAACTTCTTCAAAGTTTGCTGCTCTAACCTTTGGATCTTGCTCTCTTACTGGTATTCTAACTAATCTCTCATTCATGTCCATTATTTATCACCTCTGCAACCACAGCCACCGTGACTATGAGTATTTCCTTCTTCAACTTCTAACTGTGCTTTTCCTTCTTCTGTTTTATACATAGCTTGTCTTCTCATTGATTCATCGTAATTTACTAAATGTCCATCAAATTCTGGCCCGTCAACACAAGCAAACTTAACTTCTCCTCCAACGGTAACTCTACAAGCACCACACATACCTGTACCATCAACCATTATTGGGTTTAAGCTTACTGTTGTTGGAATTCCTAATTCCTTAGTTAGCATAGAAGTAAATTTCATCATTATCATTGGTCCAATAATAATTGCATGATCATATTTCTTACCTTTATTATTAACTAGCTCTTTAAGCATATCTGATCCAGTTCCCTTAAATTCATATGAACCATCATCAGTTGTTACATAAAGATTTCCAGCAGCATTCTTTAAT
This sequence comes from Clostridium sp. YIM B02500, assembly GCF_022324665.1. Lineage (NCBI taxonomy): Bacteria > Bacillati > Bacillota > Clostridia > Eubacteriales > Clostridiaceae > Clostridium > Clostridium sp. YIM B02500. The sequence goes on from NZ_JAKGTE010000021.1 coordinate 7,411, forward strand.
TTTTCTTCATATATTAATAAATCTTTGTTTCTGCTTCCTAAAATAACATCCACTGCTATTCCATGTTCATGCATCCATTTTACTTGTGGGTAAACTGGTGCTGCACCAACTCCACCTGCTACAAAGATGAAATTCTTTTTCTTTAATTCTTCTATATCCTCATGTATAAATTCACTTGGTACACCTAATGGTCCAACAAAGTCAGCTACATGATCCCCTTCATTAAAAGCAGCTAACTGTTTTGTTCCTTTTCCTACAGTTTGAAAAACTATAGTTACTGTTCCTTTTTCCTGATCATAATCTGCTATAGTCAAAGGTATTCTTTCACCTTTTTCATCATTTTTTATGATAATAAATTGTCCAGGCTTTGCAGATTTTGCTACTCTTGGAGCTTCTATATCCATTGAGAATATATTATTTGTTAGCTCCTTTTTATTCACTATTTTATACATTTACGTTCCTCCTAATTTAACCAAGTAAACTTGATTCAGATGATTTTTTCTATTCATCTGAATCTTAGTATAATTTTTGTTCTTGCGAGAATATACTTTATCTATAAGTACTATTTAATATCTTTATTGCTAATTGCAAATTCTATATAGATTAAGATTTAGATACAAGTTCTTTGTCTGGAGATACTAATATCTTAACATGTTTCTTCTTTTCTGGACCTGTTAATGCTCCAAACCCTTCTTCAACTATATCATCTAAATGTATTTTCTTTGTTACATATCCTTCTGCTTTTATTCTTCCATCTTTCATTTGAGCCATAGTTGCTGGGAATTCATGTCTGTATGCTAATGTTCCAATGATTTTCTTCTCAGTGAATACTAATACATTAGGATTAAATTTAATATCATTTTCCCATATGCTAGTTACAACTAAAGTTCCTTCAAACTTTAAGCTATCTATACCTGTATCAAAACCTATTTGAGCTCCTGTAGTTTCAAACGCCACGTCAACTCCTAATCCGTTAGTAAGCTTCTTAACTTCCTCTGCTATATTTACTTCATTAGGATCTAATACTACATCTGCCCCTGCTCTTTTAGCATACTCTTGTCTTATAGATTTTCTTTGTAATACTATTATTAATTTTGCACCGGCTGCTTTTAAGCACTCAATAGTTGCTAGTCCTATTGGACCAGATCCTAGTACTAACGCAGTATCCCCTGTTCTAAAATTACCAATTCTAATTGAATGTAATGCTACTGCCATTGGCTCAACTAAAGCAGCTTGTTCGTAAGACATTTCATCTGGAATCTTATGTACGAATTCTTCTGGGAAAACTGTATATTCAGCAAGTCCTCCACCACTTCCGCAAAGTCCATGGAAACCTAATGATGAACATAAATTATATTTTCCTTCTAAGCATGCTGGACATTTTCCACATGCAACTATAGGTTCAACTATTACTCTATCTCCTGGTTTAAAATTCTTTACATTAGGACCAACTTCAACGACATCTCCTGAAAATTCATGTCCTAGAACTACTGGAGCAGTTGTACCACTTAATGGGTGAGGTTGTCCTACTGGTATAAATATAGGTCCTCCTAAATATTCATGTAAATCTGATCCACATATTCCACACCATTTTACTTTAATCTTTACACCATTAACTGTAACTTTAGGTTCTTCAATTTCCTCTACTCTAACGTCTTTCTTTGCATACCATAATGCTGCTTTCATCTTAAAACTCCTCCTTGGATAAATTGTTAATTAATTCACATATATTTATTAAGCAATTTTCATGCCAAGTTATGACTAAGATTATATTTTTTTGCGTTATTTAGGTTGTTTGCTTGATATAATTTTATTTTACCTATTATTTATATATGATTTTATATATAAACTATTGAACTACAAAAGAAAAATGTATCAAAACGATACATTTTATTTTCTCATTCTGATACACAGATTTTTCTTTTCTCATTTTGATACATCTATATGATATTTTTTTATCTTTCTATATAAAGTTGCTCTACCTATACTTAATAATTTAGATGTTAGTTGAAGATTTCCATCACATTTTTTTATAGCATCCCTTATAGCATTCTCTTCTAATAAATCAAGAGGAATTATTTCAATCTCCTCTTGATTTATAGGCTCTTGATGCAAAGTTTGTGTCATATTATTGTAATCTAAATTGTTTATATCTATATTCATCATTTCATCTTCACTCAAGTAATAATCTCGCTCAACAACATTCTTAAGTTCTCTTATATTTCCGTCCCAATCGTATTTCTTTAACTTATCAATATATTCCTTACTTACAGTTATAATCTTATTTTTGTTTTTTATGTTTAGCCTTTGAACAAAATCATTTACAAGTACATCTATATCATCTTTTCTTTCTCGTAATGGAATAGTCTTTATTTCCATTACACTTAACCTATAATATAAATCCTCCCTAAAATTTTTCCTTCTTATTTCATTTTTCAATATTCTATTAGTAGCACCAATAACTCTAACATTTAGCTGCTTCTCATAAGTCCCACCGACTCTAACGATCTTTCCATTATCTAAAACCCTAAGAAGCTTACTTTGAATATCTAATGGCAGCTCACCAATTTCATCGAGGAAAATTGTCCCTCCGTCTGCTAATTCAAACTTACCTGGATGCCCTTCTTTTGATGCTCCAGTAAAAGCACCCTTTTCGTATCCAAATAATTCACTTTCAACTAATTCGCTAGGTATTGATGCACAATTTACAGCGACAAACGGACCTCTAGCCCTATCACTATAATTGTGTATTGACTGAGAAATCAACTCTTTACCAGTACCGCTTTCTCCTTGTATTAGTATATTGCAGTCACTTTTTGAAGCCTTTTTAGCGAAGGCTATCATATTTGCCATCTCTTTGCTTGTTGTCATAATGTCTTTAAATTCATATTGTGCTTTATATCCCACAAACTTATTTACTAGTTTATGTACAATCTTAACTTCTGTAAAAGTTATTACCATACCACTACTCTTACCATTTTTATTTAATGGCAAGACATTTATAACACATTTTATTATGTCATTATTTATAGAAAAATCCCATTCTATATTATTTAAAGATTTATTTTTTTCTTGCAATAATTTGTGAAAGTCGACGCCATTTAGCACTTCATTAATATTCATATTCATTGCTTCTTCCAATGATATGTTTAAAATTTTTAAAGCTCGTCCATTTATTCTTTTAACTTTCATATACTCATTAATAACTATCATGCCTTCTGATATAGAATCAAATGTTACATTAAGTAACTTATACGAAATAGCGAGTGCCATTTGCTTCTGTATTGATTGTGCCGCAGCAGTTACTATACCTAACGTATGAGAATGTGCATTATAATAATTTCCAGACATATTTATACATCCAATTAAATTATCATCTTCATCATAAATAGGAGATGCAGAACAAGTCCAAGAGTGTTGATTTACCCCATAATGTTCTGCTCCTATAGTCTGCACTGGTTTACCAAGGTATAAGGCAGTCCCTATAGCATTAGTTCCAACTACATTTTCTGACCATAATTCACCCTTAAGAAAGTTTAATTCCTCAATTCTCTTCATTATATCGTTATCGCCTATTACATCTACTATATATCCATCTTTATCCGTTAAAAATAATGCAAATCCTGATCCTCGAACCATGCTATAAATACTTTCCATAACAGGCCTAGCTACAGATATGAGTTCATTATTTTTATTAATTAATTCATTTATATTAGAATGTTTAACATGACCCTTACCATCATAAGGATTAACACCATAGTTCATGCATCTTATCCATGAATCACCAATTTCACTTCTAACCTTAGGATTGACATTTCCTGTAGAAATAAAGTCTTTCCAAGCCTTATTAATAAAATCCACATAATTCTCCATATATTTCTCCTATGCTTACACAAAGATAAATTTATCATTTATTATATCTTATATGATAAACTTATTAAATATATATGTCGAATTTAATAATATTTAAATTTGATGTTAGTTTTTGAACAATATAAATATATCACTCTCAACTTACTCTAAAATTTGAAAATCATTTAATATCCATCCATAATTCTAATCCAAAATAACGCTTATGCTCATCATCAATAAATTTTAAAGGTCCATTATAAAGTATTGTTCCTGCATATTTTCCCTTCGTTATAACAATAAAATTATTCAAATTATGGTCTGATGATCTTAAATTAAATTGAAATTCCCTAAGTTCTTTTTGAATAGTTTTAGTATCCAATTTCATCATCCCAAGTTCTGTAATTTCATCATCTGATAACTTTTTATCGTTATCCATATCCCCGATTTTAATTAAAGCTGTCGCTAAGTCTGTTCTAATTTCACTAGCATCAACTATTTTGCCATCAGATCCAAAATGATTTATTTGAAGATTCTCATTTGATGTTCTTTCCGTCTCAATAATATTCACCGTTTCACTCAGCATACTGATATCACTTTTAAAGTTATCAACTGCGAGGCTACTACTATTTGTACATTCAATAGAATTATAGAACCTTACTATACTTGTCAAAAAAATAATTAACAATAACAGGAGAAAAAGCATTTTTATTAGATTAATTTTTCTTATAACCATGCTATCTATATTAGACTTATAATTATAAGACAGTAAATTTCTAGTATACATTCTTTCACCTATCCTTTAAAATCTATTTATTTACATTATTAAGTGTAATACTCTATTATTAATTAAAACTTGTTTACGTGTAAAAAGCATGTTAAAAATCCTTCTATTCTTACTGATTTTATATAGATAATTCAACTAAGACCTTAACTTATGCATATAGCTCGCCGAAATGAATAATAAGGCTTAGAAATGCAATTTAATAACATTTCTAAGCCTTATTTTAAAATAAATATTATTCACTAATCTATTCCTATTAATTTAACTATTTTTTTGTTTATGTACTTTATATTATATATATTCTATTTATCTGATTTTTTATTCTTTTTTTCCGTATCTTTGTTGTGTACCTTATGGTTCAACTTATTATCATCACTATCTATCTTAATTTTCACCTCTTCGGTTTCAGAAGCTTCTACTTTATCATTAGCATCTATATCTTCTTTGCTTAATTTTATTTTATCACTATCCTTAACTTTTAAAGTACCACACTTAGTATCCTTTTTAGCTTTTATATCTTCGCTATCTATTATTTCTATCACTGAATCCTCAAGTATACGGGTTTGGCATGCCAATCTATATCCATCATCAATTTTTTCTTTTCCTAAAACTTTTAATTCTTCTTTAGTTGGTTCAGAAAGTTTTCCCTCTATAACTTTAATAACACACTTTCCACATTTTCCTTTTCCTTCACATGAGTCATTAATTTTTACCTTAGCATTTTTAGCAGCTTTTAAAACCTTTTTCTCATCTTTAACTTCTACTTCACTTATAAACTTAACCCTTACTGACATTCTTTCCCTCTCCTTTAAATCTTATATTGATAATTTTAAATTGACAGTTGTAACTTTAGTAAATCTACCCTCTAAAAATTCTATGATTGTTTAGATCTACAACTTCCCAATTAAAACTAAAATCCAAAATTATTACTCTAAATACTTATCTTTATTAAAATTATATACTTTAAATCATGATACTATACAAAACCTACTGGGTTCTATGCCTCAATAGCGCAATATTACTATTTTCAAGTTTCCCTCTATATTTCTTTGCACTAACAATGACATAAATAGCAAACCAAGGTACTTATTTTAAATGACATATAAATGACAAATAGAGTCACCTTTTGTTGGTAACTCTATTTATTATATAATCCATATACTCGATCTATATTTAAATCATTACCATCTACATCCTCCAACTCTAACACTCCAGTTCCTCATTTTCTTTGCAGTTTGATCACTTTGATAAGCCTTAATCTCATTCTCAGCTTTCTTTCTTCTTTTAATTATATCCTTAACTGTTTTTTGAGTTAGTTCTTTTGGAGTCATATTATCCCACCATCCTTTTTATTTTTGAAATCAAATTTCATCATTACATAAAGTCAATGGTAAATATATTAAGGTTGTACACATTAATTAATTTGTATAGTATTAAAATCACATCATTTATTCTATAAAACGCTGTACTTAAAATTTATTTATCTTTTACTGTAATTATACATCACATTTCTAATTTTTCACCATAATGCGTATAAATTATATTTAATATAAGCATTAAATTAGTAAATTGTTTTAAATACAACCTTTCTAAATCTATATGCTCATATCATACAACAAAATTGTTAAATTTCTGCACGTAAAATTTTAAGATAATGTTAAAAATTCCATATTAATAACTATCATAAACTAACATTATTTTATTATTCATAAAAGTAACACAACATTAACATACCTTTAATGCTATCTTAGCTTTTTATAAATATACTATATCTATAAAGAATTTAACCATTCTTTGCTTCCTCAATTAAGAATAACCCTGTGGAAGTTTTCTAATATCAATAATTAATAAAGGAGATGTAAATAAAATGAATACTTTAAATATCTGTATTGATATCGACGGAACGATAACTAAGGCTTATGACTGGCTAGATATGGCGAATAAATATTTTAAGAAGAATATAACGGAAGATCAGGTAACAGAATATGAAATTCATGAAGTTATGGGTATAAAAAGGCAAGAATATGACGATTTCTATAATAGAAATAAATTCAAACTCCACTCAGATCAAAAACTAAGAGATGGTGCTAAACTTGTTATAACTGCATTGCATCAATTTCATAATATATATTTTGTGACAGCTAGAGATTTAGAGCTAAAAACACTGACTCATCTATTTTTAAGAAACAATGAAATACCTTATGATAACTTATTTGTTTTAGGTAGCCACTACAAGGTTGACAAAGCACACGAATTAGATTGTAATGTTTTTATTGAAGATAACTACAATAATGCAATTCAGTTATCGGAGGCAGGATTCAACGTTCTTCTTATGGATACAAATTATAACAGGAAACCTATAAATGATAAAATAACTAGAGTTAATAACTGGAATGAAATATTCTTAATTATAACAGAACTATCTTCACAAATTAAAGCTGTTTAAAAAAAAGCCTCTCCTTAAAAGAATTAGGATAAGCTTTTATCTTAATAACTAATCATCTATCAGCCTGTATCCAACACCAACTTCTGTATAAATATATTGTGGCTGTGCTGGATTCTTCTCTATTTTCCTTCTAAGGCTTGCCATAAAAACTCTAAGTGATTGAGTTTCATTACCTAAAGCTGCACCCCAAATTTCATTAATTATGAAATTATGGGTTAATACTTTTCCTGCATATTTACAAAGTAGTGCCATTATTTTATATTCTATAGGGGTTAGATGTATATCCTCGTCATCTATACTAACTTTTCTTTTATTAAAATCAACAACCAATCCCTTGACCTTAAATATTTCTGTATTTTTATTTTCAGATGTATTTATTACACTGTGCCTTAAAGAAACTCTAATCCTCGCTAATAATTCTCCAATTCCAAAAGGCTTAGTCAAATAATCATCTGCTCCTTTGTCTAAAGCCTCTATTTTCTGTCTTTCATTTTCTCTTGCTGAAACTATTATTATAGGTATTTTAGACCATTCTCTTACCTTTGCGATAACATTGATTCCATCAATATCTGGAAGCCCTAAATCCAATATTATCAAGTCTGGCTTATGAGACATAGAAAGCGCAATGGCTTCAATTCCTTTCTCTGTTTCTATATAATTAAATCCTTGTGCTTTTAATGATGCTGTTATGAAATTTCTTATGGGCCTGTCATCTTCCACTACAAGAATATATGGCTTATTATCCATCTATCTTTCCCTCCTTTGGAATGTTAAATCTAAAAATTGCGCCTCCTTCATCTTTGTTCTGGGCGCTGATTTTCCCACCATGTCCTTCAACTATAGATTTACAAATTGCGAGCCCAAGCCCAACACCTCTTCTTGAATCAGATATTTTATCTCCATTTGTAAAAAATCTATCAAATATATGTGGTAATATTTCTTCTAATATTCCTATCCCATCATCTATTACCTCAAATATAACATCGCCTACTTCCTCATATACTTTAACCTCAATTAAAGCTTCCTTAGGAGTAAACTTAATAGCATTATCAAAAAGATTTATAAGAACTTGCTCAATTAAATTTCCATCCATAGATAACATTATAACATCTTCTGGAACTGTCACCTTTATCTCATGATCTTTCAAGCGTTTTGAAGTTCTTTGAACTGCTTCATATACAACTTCTTCTACGAGTTCAAGGTTCTTTTTAATTTTCATGTTCCCCCCTTCAAATCTAGTCATGCTGAGTAAATTTTCTACCAATCTTATAAGCCATTCAGTATCATCATAAATTCCTTGGAAAAGTTCATCTTTAGTATCTTTAGATAGAAGTTCTCCTGTTTCAATGATAGTACTTATTGCTCCTTTTATCCCTGCAAGTGGACTTCTTAAATCATGGGAAATTGATCTTAAAAGATTACTTCTTAATCTCTCACTTTCAATTTCTAACTTTGAATTCTTCTGAGTTTCAGCGAGAATTTCTCTATCTAAAGCAATATATATTTGACTAGCTACAGTCTCGAAAATGAATTTTTGTTCTGGTTTTAAGTTTCCAGTGATACAAGAGACACCTAACACGCCTAATACTTTATTATGACTTTTAAGAGGCATATAATATCCTTTTGCTCCATAGAAAGTATTAGTTCCCGCACCTGACTCTTTATCATTTAATAATGTCCAATATGCAACAGCTTCTTCCTCTTTATTTAGCAATGTCCGATCTTTCTCACCTTTAGTAGCCGTATAAATAAAAGGTGTTGTTAATTTATTTTCTTGAACTAAGTAGCAAATAACTGTTCTTTCTAGTAATCTAGATAAATATTTTATCCCTATTCCCACAACATCAGCTGTACCTGTTGCACTTAGTAACTTTCTACTTACTCTATATAAAATTTGTGTTGTATTCTCTCTTGCTAAAGAATTTTGTGCCTCCCTTTGTATCTTGCTTGTGAGAGTACCAATTGTAAATGTCACTATTAACATTATTGGGAAAGTAACTAAGTAGCTTTTATCATAAACTTCAAGAGAATATCTTGGATCAGTAAAAAGAAAATTAAATAAGAATATACTTATGATTGAACATATAAATCCTAAAAGATACCCTCTAGTTTTCATATTTACTATAATTACACCCAGAATAAAAATCATGATGACATTTGCTTCACGAAATCCTATGTAGTCTATAAATAATGAAATCATTGTAGATATAATCATTATTAAACTAGCTGTTAAAATTTCTTTCCATGAAATACTGACCCTTACTTTTTTTCTTTTTATAATGTTTTCTTTTTCTTTATTAAAAGTTGAATTCGGTATAACATAAACGTCTATATATGAATTAGACTCCATTAATTTATCAACTATATCTCTAGCATAAATTCTAAAAAAATTATTTGGTTTTTTATGATTTTTTCCTATTATAATCTTTGTGACATTTCTAAATTTTGCATATTGAATTATTTGTTCAACTATATCATCGCTATATACAGTTACTATCTCTCCACCCAACTCTTCTGCCAACTTAAAATTTGCACTCAAACTCTCCTTATCTTTTTTACTTAAGTTTCTCGACTTTGTTGTTTCCACATAAAATGCTATCCATTTTGAATGATGTGCTTCTGCCATTCTCCTTGCTGTTCTTATAACCCTTGAAGAAGATGGTGATGAAGAAATGCAGGCTAATATTGCATCTACTGTTGGCATTACGGTAATTTGCCCTTTTGACAACCTTACGCTTTCCACTTCATAATTTACTCTATCAGCAGTTCTTCTTAATGCAATTTCTCTAAGTGCAAATAAATTATTTTTAGTAAAAAAATTATTAAATGCTTTTGTCGCTTGTTCCTTATCATACACTTTTCCATCACTAAATCTTTTCAAAAGTTCATCTGGTTCAATATCAATTAATTCTACTTTATCAGCCTCATCAAATATTTTGTCCGGAATTCTTTCTCTAACTGAAATATGGGTTATACTTTCAACTATATCATTTAAACTTTCTATATGCTGAACATTTAAAGTGGTATAAACATTTATTCCTGCTTCTAAAAGTTCCTGAATATCCTGCCATCTCTTTCTGTGCCTTTGCTCACTAGCATTTGTATGAGCTAGTTCGTCTACTAGCATAATTTCAGGTTTTCTAATAAGAGCCATATCCAGGTCAAATTCTTTTAAGGTTATCCCCTTATACTCAATAATCCTATTTTCTATACTCTCAAGTCCATTTAGCAATGCCATAGTTTCTGGCCTTGCATGTGGTTCTATATAACCTATCACTACATCGTAGCCCAATTTCTTCATATCATGTGCTTCCATAAGCATTGCATAACTCTTACCAACACCAGCAGCATAGCCAAAAAATATTTTCAATTTTCCTCTTGAGGACACATTTTCTTCTTTTTTTATTTGATTTAAAAGATACTGTGGATCTGGCCTTTCATTTATATCTATTTAAATCACTCCTAACATTTCTTTAATTTTATCTTAGGCACATAAAAGAAACTAATAGTAAGACATACTGTTTTATTATTTCTTTGATTGCGCCTTCTGTCTAATGAAATTATATATCCTCTAATAATAATATAAAAGTACTTTCACCACTCTACTTTAGAATAAGTAGACTTTTTTCCTAAGTAATCATAAAATTCTATATCACTTCCTTTAACTTCTCCATTTAAAGATTTAACTCTCATATAGTTTTGTTTATCCTCATCAAAAGTTATTTCTATTTTATTATCATTTATAGTATACTTACCATACGTATAAAATACATCCTTATAAGAATTGTTTATTACCTTGCATTTACCATTCGAATTAAGCTCTAAAATAGTATTATCAGATGTTTTATATTCTCCAGCATATGGATTATTATTACACCCCGCTATGGAAATGATTATGATAATAGCTAAAAGCCCTAAAAATACTCTTTTCATAGTAATCCCTCTCATTCTATAAAAGTAAAATGAACTAGAATCCCAAATTACTTTATATTTAAAAGTGAAGCTATTTCCATATTGACTTTTAGAACATTTACTCTTGGTTCACCAAATACCCCAAGTGTTCTACCTTCAGTATATTTATCAACTATTTTTTGAAGATCTGCTTCACTTATTCCTGATGCTTTTGAAACTGCTGGAATTTGAATTTCTGCCGCCTTTGGACTTATATCAGGATCTAACCCGGAACCAGAACTTGTAAGCAAGTCTGTTGGTATATCTTCTTTCTTAACTCCAGGATTAGCAGCTAAAAATTCATTTATATCTTTTTCAACTCTTTCTCTAAGGATTTCATTGGAAGGCGCTAAATTTTGTGACCCTGAGCCCACTCCACTATATACTGCCTTTCCGCTTTCATCTGGTACAGTATCTGCTTCTGTATAAGTGTTATAATTTACAGCTGAAATTCTTCCTCTAAAGAACCTTGGATCTGTGAAATTTTGTCCTATAAGTTCTGATCCAACTTCATTTCCATTAACAGTTATCATACTTCCATTAGCTTTTTTATTAAAAACCAGCTGGCTTATTCCAGTCATTAAAAGAGGATATATAAGCCCACAAAGTACCATAAAAGTAATACTTAACAGAATAGATTTTTTGATTATTTTCATATAAAAATCTCCTTTTCTTATTGAGGTGCATAATTTTTTCTTAGCCAATAATCTTCATTATCTAAGTTAGCCAATATTAAGAATTCTGACTAACGGAGTAATAATCATGTCAATTACCTTTATTCCTATGAATGGAACAATTACTCCACCGCCTCCATAAATAAGCATATTTCTAAGCAACATCATCTCTGCTTTCATCGGTTTATATTTTACGCCTCTCATTGCTACTGGAATAAGTAGTGGTATTATTATTGCATTAAATATAAGAGCCGATAGTATAGCACTATATGGTGTTGAAAGTCTCATTATATTCATAATCTGCATTTCAGGTATAGCTACTGTAAATATTGCAGGTATAATAGCAAAATACTTTGCTACATCGTTAGCAATACTGAAAGTAGTTAAAGCCCCCCTTGTAATCAATAATTGTTTTCCTATTTCAACTACCTCAAGAATTTTTGTTGGATCCGAATCTAAATCTACCATATTAGCTGCTTCTTTAGCCGCTGTGGTTCCACTATTCATGGCAAGCCCTACATCTGCCTGTGCTAGAGCTGGTGCATCATTGGTTCCATCTCCAGTCATGGCTACAAGTTTACCTTGTTCTTGCTCTCTTTTAATTGCATCAATTTTATCTTCTGGTTTACATTCAGCTATAAATTCATCTACACCAGCTTCTTTAGCAATAGTTGCAGCAGTTAATGGATTATCACCAGTACACATAACTGTTTTAATCCCGATTTCTCTGAGTCTTTGAAATCTTTCAACAAGACCTGGCTTAACAGTATCTTTAAGATATATAACTCCGTATATTTTATTGTTTACGCAAACTACAAGAGGTGTTCCTCCAAGTTTCGATACTCTGTTAACAGCTTCATCTAAATCATCTGGAATAATTCCTCCCATTTCTTTTATTCTGTTTCTTATAGAATCAGAAGCTCCCTTTCTTATATCAGTACCATCAGGCAAGTCCACTCCACTCATTCTTGTTTGAGCTGTAAACTCAATAAAATCTAAATTTTTATACTCTTCTTCATTAACTGTTGCTTCGCTTCTTCTAGCAAGATCAACTATTGATTTTCCTTCTGGTGTATCATCTTTTATTGAACAGATTACTGAATAATTTATTAAATCTAATTTCCTTACGTTGTCAACTGGTATAAAATCCGAAGCTAATCTATTACCAAATGTTATAGTACCTGTCTTATCAAGAAGCATTGTATCAATATCACCGCAGGCTTCTACAGCTTTTCCTGACATAGCTATAACATTGAATTTAGTAACTCTATCCATACCCGCAATCCCAATAGCTGATAATAGACCACCAATTGTTGTTGGTATTAAACAAACAAGAAGTGCTATTAAAGTTGAAATATAAATTGAAACACCCGAGTAATTAGCCATTGGATAAAGTGCAACTATAACTATAAGAAATATAATTGTTAAGCTAACAAGTACAGTATTAAGCGCAATTTCATTTGGAGTTTTTTGTCTTGATGCTCCCTCTACAAGAGATATCATTTTATCCAAAAATGACTCACCTGGTGTTGCTGTTATCTCGATCTTTAGCCAGTCACTTACAACCTTTGTTCCTCCTGTAACTGATGCAAAATCTCCTCCACGTTCTTTCATAACAGGTGCTGACTCACCAGTTATTGCAGATTCATCAACAGAGGCTATTCCTTCTACAACTTCACCATCATTAGGAATTATATCTCCTTTTTCAACTAAAACTATATCTCCTTTTTTTAATTCATTTGCATTTATGACTTTAGTTGTTCCATCAGGATTCAACAATTTTGCTACAGTATCTTTACGCATTTTCTTTAAATTCTCAGCTTGAGCCTTTCCTCTACCCTCAGCTACGGCTTCCGCAAAATTTGCAAAAAGTACTGTTATAAACAATATTAGAGCTACAATAAAATTATATATTCTTAAATTACTTCCTTTATCTCCAAATAAGCTTGGATAAAATGTAAGCAATAAAGTTATAACAAAACCCACTTCAACAACAAACATAACTGGATTCTTTATCATATATTTAGGGTTTAATTTCTTAAATGACTCTATAATCGATTCTCTTAATATATCTCTTGTAATAAATTTAGACTTTTTTCTTTTATCACTCATATTATTTTTCTCCTTGCTTTCTACTTCATAATAATCAATTCCACAATGTTAAATGTTCTGCTATTGGTCCAAGCGCCAAAGCAGGTAAAAATGTTAATGCTCCAATTATTAAAACAATTGCAATTAGAGTTAATGCAAACATTGTATTATCTGTTCTAAAAGTTCCTATTGTTGTTGGAATTGTTCTTTTGGCGGCTAAAGAGCCAGCTACTGAAAGAAGAATTATAATTGATAAATATCTTCCATAAAACATCACTATACCTGTCGTAGTATTCCAAAACAGAGTATTATCTCCTAACCCTTCAAATCCAGAACCATTATTTGCTGCTGAGGATGTAAATTGATAAACTATTTGAGTTAACCCATGAAATCCTGAATTTGATATTCCTGCAATTCCCTCTGGCGATATTAATGCCAAAGTTGAAAACATCAATATTAGTAATGGGTGAATTATTATAGCTAATGCTATAAGCTTAATTTCTTTACCTTCAATTTTCTTTGATAAAAATTCTGGTGTTCTTCCAACCATAAGTCCACATAAAAAGACAGTAAGAATAGCATACATCATCATATTCATAAAGCCTACGCCCTTACCTCCGAATACAACATTAAGCATCATATTCATAAGAGCAACTGCTCCACCTATAGGTGTTAAGGAATCATGCATATTATTAACTGTTCCTGTTGTGAAGGACGTAGTTACTGTCGTAAATAATGCAGATTGTCCTACTCCAAATCTCACTTCTTTCCCTTCCATATTCCCCATAAGTTGATTTAGTCCCACATGTGCTAATGCTGGATTTCCAGCCTTTTCTGCATAATAACATATTGGAAGTGCTATTATAAATATTCCAGCCATTGCTCCAAATATGGTCCAGCCTTGTTTTTTATTTCTAAGCATTAACCCAAAAGTATAAACTAGTGCTCCTGGAAGTATCATCATAGATAGTATTTCAATTAAATTTGATATAGGTGTTGGATTTTCAAATGGGTGAGCCGAATTTGCCCCGAAGAAACCTCCGCCGTTTGTACCTATATGCTTAATTGATTCAAGAGCTGCTACCGGGCCAATTGCTATATCTTGCATTTTACCTTCTATTGTAGTAACTGTTTTAGTTCCAGATAAAGTTTGTGGTACGCCTTGACTTACCAAAAGAATTCCCACTATTATTGATAGTGGCAATAAAACTCTTGTTGTAACTCTTGTCATATCTACAAAAAAGTTTCCCATTAACTTTCTTCCAATTATTCCTCTAATAAAAGCAATAGCTGCTGAAAAGCCTGTTGCTGCTGATGTAAACATCATAAAAATAATCACTATCATTTGACTAAAATTAGAAAGTCCTGATTCTCCACTATAATCTTGAAGATTTGTATTAGTCATAAAACTTATAATTGTATTAAAAGATAGACTTTGTTCCATTCCATTTATTTTATTTGGATTAAAAAATAAGAATCCTTGAGCTCTAAGCATTATATAACCTATAAATACCATTACAGCATTCACTGCTATAATAGAAAAAATATATTCTTTCCAATCCATTTCGTCATCTTTACTTATTCCACATATCTTGTAGATAAAGTTATCGATTTTATCAAATAGCTTGTCTCCAATGATTTTATGACCAGTGCTAACATAATATAGATACTTTCCAACTGGTACTACTATTATCATAAAAAGTAGTAAAGTTATTATTATTTGTAACCACTCCATAACTATTCCTCCTAGTTCCACTACTAATAATTTTAAAATTTCTCTGGATTAAATAATGCATACCCTAAATATCCAAAAAGTAAAATTATAATTACAACTAAACTTAGCATTTATATTCCCCCATTTATTTTCTTTTACTTGTTAGTTTGTTTTCCACACCAATTAGCAAACAGTATGATAGAAAAAAATCCTACAAATAATGATGTCAAAAAAATAAAATCTAGCATCATCATATTTCTCCTTTCGTCATTCATATCTCATATATAAATATTACTAGCTATAATATAAAGATTGGATTAAGACTTTTTTCTTCTGCATAAAGATTGTATAAAGATTTCGTTTATAGAATTTTATATTTAATATCTTCCATGTCCATAATTTAATATAAATTATTACTAAATGTACGGCTTATCAGAAATATGTATACTTTTCCTCAGTTTTCAAATAATAAATGAGATAAATAAATTATGATTTTCTATAAAAATAGAAGAGGAGGATTAGCCTAATGCAAAAAGTCACAAAAACAATGGACGGAAATCAAGCCGCAGCATATGCTTCCTATAATTTTACTGAAGTAGCTGCAATATATCCTATAACTCCTTCTACACCTATGGCCGAGGGGGTTGATGAATGGTCTGCTCACGGAAAGAAAAATATGTTTAATCAGCCAATTAAGGTTGCTGAAATGCAATCCGAAGCTGGTGCAGCTGGCGCAGTACACGGATCACTTCAAGCTGGTGCACTAACTACTACATATACAGCATCACAAGGCTTGCTGCTTATGATACCAAACATGTATAAGATTGCTGGAGAACTTTTGCCTGCAGTATTTCATGTAACTGCTCGTGCAATTGCAACTCACGCACTATCAATTTTCGGAGATCACCAAGATGTTATGGCAACTAGACAGACTGGATTTGCTATGCTTGCATCAAGCAGTGTTCAAGAGGTAATGGATTTAGCCTGTATAGCCCATTTAAGTGCAATTAAAGGAAGAGTTCCATTTACTCATTTCTTTGATGGATTTAGAACATCACATGAATACCAAAAAATTGAGGTACCTGATTTTGGAGAAGTAACTAAACTCGTAGATAAAGCTGCATTAAAAGCCTTTAGAGATAGAGCTTTAAATCCAGAACATCCAGTTGCCAGAGGCACAGCTCAAAATCCTGATATATACTTCCAAGGAAGAGAAGTTCAAAATCCTTTCTTTGATGCTGTACCTGATATAGTAGAAAATTACATGAAAGAATTAAAAAATATTACTGGAAGAGAATATCACCCATTTGACTACTATGGAGATCCTGAAGCTGAAAGAGTTATAGTAGCCATAGGTTCAGTGTGTGACACTATAAGCGAAGTTGTAGACTACTTAAGAGAAAAAGGCGAAAAAGTAGGTATGATAAAGGTTCATTTATACAGACCTTTCTGTGATAAGTACTTCTTTAACGTTTTACCTAAGTCTGTTAAGAAAATAGCAGTATTAGACAGAACAAAAGAACCTGGCGCACCTGCTGAGCCATTATATTTAGACGTTACTAAGCTTTTCTATAACGAAGACAACAAACCAGTGATAGTTGGTGGAAGATATGGTTTAGCATCTAAAGATACAAGACCATCACAAATTATTTCTGTTTTTGGTAATTTAAATTCAGATAAGCCAAAAGATAATTTCACTGTTGGTATAGTTGATGATATTACTAACACTTCTCTGCCTGAAGGAGAAATAATTGATACTACACCACAAGGAACTATAAGCTGTAAATTCTGGGGGTTAGGATCAGATGGTACAGTTGGAGCAAATAAGAGTGCTGTTAAAATTATAGGTGATAATACGAATTTATATGCTCAAGCATATTTTTCTTATGATAGTAAAAAATCTGGTGGTACTACAGTGTCCCATTTAAGATTTGGAAAGAGCCCTATAAAATCTCCTTATTTAGTTTATAATGCAGATTATGTTGCTTGTCACAACAAATCCTTTATCTATAATTTTGATGTGTTAAAGGGACTAAAAAATAATGGAACTTTTGTACTTAACTGCCCATGGAATAAGGATGAAATTGAAAATAAATTACCTGCCGCATATAAGAGATATATGGCAAAAAATAATATTAAATTCTATACTATAGATGCAATTGCTATTGCTGGCGAAATAGGTCTTGGAAATAGAATTAATATGATAATGCAATCTGCATTCTTTAAACTTGCTAATGTTATTCCTGTTGAAGATGCAGTTAAATATTTAAAAGATTCAATTTCCCACTTGTATGGTAAAAAAGGTGATAAAATAGTAAAAATGAATCATGATGCTGTTGATAGAGGAGTAGATTCATTGAACGAAATTAGTATACCTGAATCTTGGGCCAATGCTAAAGATAGTGATAAACCAGTTAAAGACGAACCAGACTTTGTTAAAAATATTCAACGTCCTATGGCAAGACTTGAAGGTGATGAATTACCAACAAGTACATTTAAAGGAATGGAAGATGGTACTTTCCCTCTTGGAACTACAGCCTATGAAAAACGTGGTATAGCTGTTAATGTTCCTGAATGGCAAACAGATAAGTGTATACAATGTGGTCAATGTGCATTCATATGCCCTCATGCTACAGTACGCCAATTCTTAGTTGATGAAAGCGAAATGAAGAATGCTCCTGAGGACTTCATTACAAAGAAGGCTGCTGGAAAAGGTCTAGAAAACTACGGTTATAGAATACAAATAGCTCCTCTAGACTGCACAGGCTGCGGCAACTGCGCTGATGTATGTCCTGCTCCTGGTAAAGCTCTTATAATGAAACCGGCTGAAGAACAAATATTAGAGCAAGCTGAAAACTGGGAATACGCAATGAAGCTTACACCTAAGGAAGACTTGATTGATAGAAATACCTTAAAAGGCAGCCAATTAGTTAGACCTCTCCTAGAATTCAACGGTGCTTGCCCTGGATGTGGAGAGACTCCATATATAAGACTTCTAACACAACTTTTTGGTGAAAGAATGATAATTGCTAATGCAACTGGATGTTCATCTATATGGGGTGCAAGTGCTCCTTCTATAGCTTATACCACAAATGCTGAAGGAAAAGGTCCAGCTTGGGCAAATTCATTATTTGAAGACAATGCCGAATTTGGATATGGTATTTTCCTAGGTGTTAAACAAATAAGAGAAAAGCTAGCAGATTTAATGAATGAAGGTTTAGAATCATCTGACTTTAATGACGAGATTAAGAATGCTTTCCGCGATTGGCTTGATAACTTCAATGATGGAAACGGATCAAAAACAGCTTCTTCTAAAGTTTTAGAAGTTCTAAAAAATTCTAATAATGAAATTGCAGAAGAGATATTAGAAAGAAAAGATTATTTAGTTAAAAAGTCTCACTGGATACTCGGTGGAGACGGATGGGCTTACGATATAGGCTACGGTGGAGTGGATCAAGTGCTTGCTATGGGTGATGATGTAAACATATTTGTAATGGACACAGAAATCTACTCTAATACTGGAGGGCAGGCTTCAAAATCTACTCAAACTGCTCAAGTTGCTAAATTCGCAGCAGCAGGTAAGAAAACTAGAAAGAAAGATTTAGGACTTATGGCTATGAGTTATGGCTACGTGTATGTTGCTCAAATAGCTATGGGTGCAAACATGAATCATGCCATTAAGGTAATAGCTGAAGCTGAAAAATATCCAGGACCATCAATCATTATAGCTTATGCTCCATGTATAAGCCATGGTATAAAAGTTGGTATGGGTAACAGTATAAAAGAAGAAAAGAAAGCTGTTGAGTCTGGATATTGGCATCTATATAGATATAACCCATTATTAAAAGATGAAGGTAAAAACCCATTCTTACTTGAATCAAAAGAACCTTCTGCTCCATATAAAGACTTCTTAAATGGAGAAATACGTTACTCATCATTAATGAACGTATTCCCAGAGGTAGCCGATAAATTATTTGATGAAGCAGAAAAGAATGCAAAAGAAAGATATGAAACTTATAAGCGCTTAGCTGATATGCAATATTAGTAAAAAGCTCCAAATAACATACATGTAAATAGTAACCAAAATAAAAAATCCCCGATTTTCCGGGGATTTTTCTATAAATACCTCAATTTCAAGTTACATTTATAGTTTAAAATATATTCCACACCAGAAATGGCAGGTACTCTTTTGTGCAGCGTTGCATTTAGAATAGAGTCGTAGCAATTTCTTCAGCAAAAGTTGTTCCATTCTCGCTTGTCCTTAGCACGTCTAAGGAGCATGCGTAAATGGCTACAACTTTTGCTGTTAGAAATTCACAACTCTATTCTATAGCAACCGAAGCAACAGAGTACCTGTCATTTCGGTCGACTAAATCTTAAACTATAGCTCTTACTTTTGATTTGTATCTACATATTCTTTTGCATTCCTAACTTGTACTTCGCTAGGAATGTTCACATTAGATACAGGTTGTGCGTCTTCCATATTAGCCCATGCTGCTGCATCATGCTTTTCTATTGGCATTCCAACGAACTTTTCTTTAAATTTATTTGTCATGTGTAAACCTCCTTTTACTATCCAAAATTATTCTAATAAATTTAGATCAGTAATAGTATTTGCTTAAAAATGAAAAGTATGACTAGAGTTGATTTGCAACATCACAATTATTTAATTACACATTGGGTTAAACTGTAAATGAATTTGAAATACAATCTTCAGAAATAATACAAGTTCTGATATGAGACTTTATTATTATATATAAAGAAAATTTTCCTAATTAAATACTCATATTTTTTATTTTAATATTTCCATATGTGTTTTCGGAAGTCTTATAAATAGATTTCTCACACTATATTCAATACAGTTTTTCTCCATGCTGACTTCATCTTTTTCTTTTAAATCTAGGTTCATTCTATAACTTCGGCTAATAATATTAAATGTACCAAGTAAATCAAAAAATCCATACCCTATTTCCCTATTAGGATATCTATATGTCGAGTTACTTCTATCAGCACCCAAAATCAAATATGCTATAACTTTCGCTGAAAACATGGTTTTGTCATTTCCATTAACAACTCCCCACTGCAACAAAAGTGCGCAAGCCCCAGAAATTATCGCAGCAGCCACTGAGCTACCAGAAACAGTTGTAGTTCCCCCTCCTACTTTTGTAGTTAATACATCTATCCCTAAAGTCGCTAAATCTGGGTTATTTATATCTACATTAACATTCGGACCTTTTCCAGATGCTGCGATCAACGCATTATCATTTCCATAATAAGCTATTGTGGCTACTCTCCTGGCTGTAGATGGTACTGTTAGTGTAGTAAATGGGTCTGCTTGAAGAAATCTTGTATTCTCTGGTAATGTTTTCTGCGGCGGCAGCCAAATGTGATATCTTCCATCAGTTATATAATCTCCTCGTAACTGCAATGTCCATATTCCAGCTTTTATGCTATCAAAATTTATGGCTATTGCTTCATGGCCTGTAAAATATTCCGGAACATAATATTTCACAGTCATTCGAGTCTTAAAAAATACAAAATTAACATTTTGTATTTCATTGGCTTTCGCTTTAATGAATTTAGATGATTCTCCATTAGGCGAAATTACATTTATAGATGCCCTATTAGGTTTTATTACCCAAATTGTAAAGGAAAAATATTTCATTTCTTTTGATATCCTCAATTCAATAGAAACTATATCTCCTGTTTGCTTTATAATTCCAGAAGCATGACCTTCCGAAGCGCCTTCATTCCCAACACCAGCAACTGTAATTAGTCCTCTAAGCCTTCCTAGAGATGATATATACCTTGAAATTAAATTATTACCATCATGACTACCTTCTGTTGTTCCAACTCCAATATATATAACCATTGGTCTATTAAGACTTACTGAAGCATTTCTTAAATAATCTATTGCTGCTAATACCTCTGAATCATTATATACTGGTGTATATGGAATACCATTTGCTATGAGCTCTTCCCTGAATTCCATGGACTCATAAAGTTTTACAACCACAAACTCACTTCCAGAAGCTATCCCTTGAACATCGGCATTATACCCCCTTGCTCCAATGATACCGGCCATTTGAGTTCCATGCCCAACTTCATCTCTTGAAGGTACAATTAAATATGGATCCTGTTTATTTCTATAAGCCTTGACTGCATTAGTAATCTCTTCATTATTAAAGGTTTTTCCTATGTAAACTGAGGTATCATCAGAATCAGGAATAGTTTGATCCCAAAGACTTATTATTCTTGAAGTATCATCTTCCCTTATAAATTCTTCATTTAAATAATCTATTCCAGTGTCAACCATGCCTATAAGGACACCTCTACCATTTAAGTCCAAGTAAGGATTAATTTTAATTGCATTTATATTATCTACACTTGACGGAGATATATCTTGTAATACGTACTTACTTCTAGGATCTATGTAAAGAATCGATGGTACATCCTTAGCCAATCTAACTAAATCTTCTGGTGAAGCAGATACAACCGCGATAGTATCAGTAATTACATCTCCACACGCATAAGATACTTTGTCTATTTGACCTCTAAAATCTCCTCTATATTGAACTAAATAATTAGGCATTCCTCCATAATATAAACTACATTTCTTAAAACTAGGCACAGCAGACTCCTTAGTATTACTTATATTTAATAGTATTTAGATAAAGTACAAATTATTCATTATGAAAATATAAATATAATTAAATGGCCCTATTATATTTATAAAAATGCGACCCATACTAATATTTATAAATATTAGTATGGGTCATAAATTTATTAAAAGTATAGATAAGACAATCATAGACTATACTTAGACTATGAAATATCTTCCAACCAGAAATGAGTAATATACTTTTGTGGAATGTTTCATTGGTAATTTTGATGGATGTGATTCTTTGGCTATAAGTTGTTCCAAATGTGCTAGTTCAAAGCTTGTTCTTTGAGGCTAGCACTTTGGATGCAACTTTATAGCCTTAGAATCACCCATCAGAATTGTCCAGAAACTGTAACAAAAGTATGTTATTCATTTCGGTGAGTTATACGCATAAGTATAGATTATAATTAGTTTATTTATATATGTTAATTAGCTAGATTATCACTATTTCTAAATAAAAACTTTACATTAAGCATTTTATGAATTCTACTTAATCCAAGTACCATTAGATCCTAATCTATACCCACCAATAGTGGTATTGTATGCCATAGCTCCATTACTATATAAGTAATAATACTTTCCAGACACATCCTTAATCCATCCTGTTTGCATTCTTCCTTCCGAATCCATATAGTACCAATTACCATTAACTAATTGCCAGCCTGCTTTTTTTGCTCCGTCGCCACCTAAATAATACCATGTACCTCCATAGTTTAACCACCCTGTGGCCATGTTTCCATCTGATTGTAAGTAGTAATTACGTATCCAATTATTTTTTACTGGATTACCCATAGAATCGTTGTATTGCCATCTTCCATTGACCTGTACCCATTGATTTGTCTTAATATTCTTAGTTGGCAATTGTGTACCACTGCTATTAGAATTATTGCTACTTCCACCTCTATAAATGTTCAATGTATATGTTCTCTTATCATCATCATTTTTAACAGTTATCTTTATATCATTCTTTCCTTTATTTAAAGATACTGTTTTTCTAAATTTATCACTTTCATCAACAGTACTTCCATCTATTCTTACTTCATAATCGTCATACTCATCGCTATCACAATCTGGCTTTGCGGTTATTTTAATTTCATCAACAGATCCAGAAACATTCACACTATAATCAGAAGTATTTTTAGAAAAACTCAAATCCCCGTCGCTAAGTGAAATGCTCTTCAAATACACATCTTTATTATCATCTTCATCATCACTAGAAGAACTTGCTGTACACTTCACCCTAATAGTGTATTGACTAGAATATGAATTATCACTGTATTTGACCGTTCCTGGATTATCGTTATATGTTCTTATTGTAAGAACTGTTGTTGATCCTTTGGATAGTTCAATAGTACTGCTTGTTTTTACACCTTTAGTAGAACTTGTTCTTCCTTTAAAGATTCTAACATTACTTGAGTCAGCGCCATTTACACTTATTTTTATTTTACTAGATGAAGTCTTAGCGTAATAAGTTTCATTATTTTTCAACTCATCGTCATCAACTTCATTTTTACTTTTATAATTATCATCACTATAAGTCTTTATTGTGCTTCCGCCTGATGTCTTTAATTTAATGCTTGATAAATCACCTGTTGACGCATAAGCTGTTGTAGTTAAAGTTAAGCTTGTTGCTGGTACAATTGCACTAAAGGCAGTTGCCGCAATTGTTAATGCAACTATTCTTTTAATATTTCTATTCATATTATATCCCCCTAAATTATTGTATTAGCACCAAACAATGCTATTCACTATATAATACAATATCAAATACCATTTATAGTACCTTTTAGTTGGTAAAATAGGATTTTTTTCTTTATATTACATATTTTCTTATTTCAATATGCAATTTTAAACAAATGTATTGTTTTTTAACATTTATATTTCTTTAGGAATTCTTATAAATAATGCTTTTACACTGTATTCAATATACTTATCCCCTTTTTTACAATCTGCCCTTGACTTATTTTCTAGGCCTAGGTCCATTCTATAGCTTCTGCTTATTATATTAAAAGTACCTAGTAAATCAAAAAATCCATATCCAATTTCTCTAGTAGGGTATCTATAAGCCAAATTGCTCCTATCTGCACCAAGCACTAAATAAGCTATGATTTTTGCTGCAAACATAGTTCTATCATTTCCATTAACAATCCCCCATTGCAATAAAAGCGCACAAGCTCCTGCTATTATAGCAGCTGCTACTGAACTGCCAGAAACAGTAGTAGTCTTGCCTCCTATATTCGTTGCTAATATATCTGCCCCCAAAGTAGCTATATCCGGGTTTTCTACATATGTATTAACATTAGGGCCCTTTCCAGATGCTGCAACCAAAGCATTGTCATTTCCATAATAAGCTGTTGTGACTACACTTCGCGCCGTAGATGGTATTGTCAATGTAGTAAATGGATCTGCTTGAAGAAATCTCGTGTTTTCTGGCAATGTTTTTTGTGGTGGAAGCCATATATGATATCTACCATCTGTTATATAATCTCCCCTTAACTGAAAGGTCCATATTCCAGCCTTTATGCTATCAAAGCTAATTGATATGGCTTCATGGCCTGTGAAATATTCAGGAACATAATATTTTACAGTCATTTGAGTTTTAAAAAATACAAAATTAACATTCTGTATTTCATTTGCCTTCGCTTTAATAAATTTTGATGATTCTCCATTAGGCGAAACCACATTTATAGATGCTCTATTAGGTTTTATCAACCAGATTGTGAAAGAAAAATATTTCATCTCTCTAGGTATTCTTAATTCAATAGAAGCCACATCCCCAGTTTGTTTTATGATTCCAGAAGTATGACCTTCTGACGCTCCTTCATTTCCGACACCAGTAACTGTAACAATACCTCTAAGTTTTCCAATAGAAGTTAAATACCTTGAGAGCAGATTATTACCATCATGACTGCCTTCGGTTGTACCTACACCCAGATATATAACCATAGGTCTATTCAGTCTTACTGCAACACTTTGCAAATAATATATTGCTGCTAAAACTTCTGAATCATTATATACTGGTGTATAAGGAATGCCATTTGCCTGAAGCTCGTTTCTAAAATTGATAGATTCAAAAAGCTTAACAATTACAAATTCGCATCCTGATGCAACGCCTTGAACATCAGCATTATATCCTCTTGCACCAATAATACCAGCCATCTGTGTTCCATGTCCAACTTCATCCTTTGATGGGACAATTAGATATGGATCTTGATTATTTCTATAAGCTTTGATTGCATTAGTAATTTCTTCATTGCTAAATGTTCTTCCAATATACACTGATGTATCGGTAGAATCTGGTACTGTCTGATCCCAGAGACTTACAATCCTTGAAGTATCATCCTCTCTTATAAATTCTTCATTTAAATATTCTATTCCGCTGTCAACCATACCTATAAGCACGCCTCTTCCATTTAAGTCTAAGTATGGATTAATTTTGATTGCATTGATATTATCTACACTTGATGGCGAAACCTCTTGTAGTACGTATTTACTTCTAGGATTTACATAAAGAATTGATGGAACATCCTTCATTAAACGGTTTAAATCTTCTGGTGCTATAGAGATTACTGCAATTGTATCAGTAATTTTGTCGCCACAGGCATATGATATGTTATCAATTTGTCCCTGAAAATCTCCTCTATACTGCACTAAATAATTAGGAAATCCAGCATAATATAAATTACATTTTTTAAAACTAGGCACATTAAACTCCTTAGTATTGCTATATCTAATAATATTTCCGTAAAATATAATTTATTCATTTAGTACACATTAATAAAACACAAGCGAATGCATGCTAACCTATACTATTTAAATTTATTTCACTTTCACAAATAAAGTAAAAGGGAGAATTTATAATATATAATTGATTAATTAATATTTATATTTGCATAATAATGCACATTGACTTATACATATATTGACTCAAATATTTAAAAATGATATGTTTATATATAAGATATTAATAATTACAAAATGATATATGTAACGCTTAATCACTTTGAACGGGAGAACCATTTTTTGGGGTGAATCTTATTACACGATAATAAGTAGGGTTAATTTTCTTCAATCCGAATCCGTCAGCTAATCTCGTAAGCGTAGAAGAGAAGTTTTGGTATACTTTGATATTTTTTATGTATGCCTATAAATATTATTGCTTTATAAGCTATAGAGACTTCTCTATAGCTTATTATTTTTTTTATAATTATAAACTTAAACTTAGGACAAACTTTTGAGGCTGGAAAAATATCTTATAGTTAAGAAACTTTTTCCTAACTTCAAGTAATACATTATGATAAAAGGAGAAAGCAATTTAATGAGAGCAAGTAGATGTGAATTAAATAATACTTTTTACGCAAAAATAGATCGGACTAAAATATTAGTAGATTTACCTAACAAGCGAATAAAAATAATTGACTTTAATGCCATATCAATGCAAAACTTGAAAAGAATAATTCACTTTGCATCAAAACAACATTTAAGTAAAATTATTTGTAATTGTGATACTAAATCATTTGAAACTTTTATTAATGCGGGATTCAATTCCGAAGGCAAGATCAATGGATATTTTAAAGGTAACGATGCTTTTTGTATGTCATACTTTATTAATAGCGATAGAAAAGTTTGCAGCAATTTTGCAAGAAAAGAACTATTAATAAAAGAATGTCAGAATGTTAGGAACACATATGCGCATCAAAAAAATAATTTAGGATACCTTATTCGAAACGCAAATAAAAATGATATAAAAGAAATGATAGATTTGTTTTCCACCGTTTTTTTAACTTATCAATCACCTATTTATGATGAAGAATATTTAAAACAAACAATGAATGATAAAGTTCTATACAAAGTTGCCGTATATAATGGAAAAATAATCAGCATAGCTTCAGCGGATATGAATAAAGAAAATTTGAATGCTGAAATAACTGACTGTGCTACTCATCCATCCTATAGAGGCATAGGCATATTATCAAACATTATTTATTCTTTAGAATCAGACTTAAAAACTAAGGGTTTTCTCTGTTTATATAGTTTATCTAGATCAATAAATCCTAGCATTAACTTTGTTCTAAGTAAGCATAATTATAATTTTGCTGGCAGACTAGTAAACAATTGTAATATATGCGGTACCTTTGAAGACATGAACCTTTGGGTAAAAAACATAAATAGTACAAGCTTTTAAATTAGTTTTATTATAGTAAAAAATATTATTTATTTGCATGAAGCAAATAAACAATATTTTTTAATCCCCTCTTTTATCATGCTATTTTGCATATTCATTCAAAATATTATAAGCATATTCTATAATTTCATCACAAGTTATACCTTTTTTCTTAAGCTCAATACACTCAAGAGTACCATACTTCTCTTTAACTTTATTTATAATTTCTCTAGTTAATACTCTTGAATTATTTTTTTCTTCATTGCTATTTCTTCCTTTTAATGCGCCTATCGCCATTAAAGTTCCAGTGATTGCTCCGCATGTACTTCCAATAGTCATGCCTCCTCCAAAAGGACTTGCTATTGCAATTGGAATTTCAGATCCTGTATCCTCATTAAATGCTTTAAGTATAGATTCTGCACAATTATATCCTTCTTTATGAAATTCAATAACTTTCTTCATGTTATATCCCCTCAATCTAGCAAAATAATTATTATTTATAAAATAATAATAATACTACTTAGTATTATGTACTTTATTTTCTTTTGTTTCCTATATAAGAGCCCATTCCTCCTGCAACATTTATAACCTTGAAACCCTGATTTCTTAGATTGTTGCACGTTCTTGCACTTCTTCCTCCTGATTGGCACATTATATAGTATTCTTTGCTTTTATTTAAGTATTTCTCTGGTTCATCTAAAAGTTCTCCCATAGGAATATTTTGGGCACTTTTTATACTTCCACCTTTATACTCATATTCTTCTCTTATATCAATCAATTCAACTTTTCCTATTAGATCATCAATTTCATTTACATTAATAACTCTTCCATCATCTTTTTTTAAAAATTCAAACACTATAACTTCCTCCTAAAATACTTTCCTAATTTCTTATCTCTAATTATCTTTTAATATTTTATTTAAATCCTTAAGTATGATTATTTTGCCTCTTTCTAATTTTATATACCCAAGCTTTTCTAAATTCTTTAGCTTTCTACTTATAACTTCACGAACTGAATCAATTTCAAAAGCCAATTCACTATGAGTCGCATAAATTATTTTGCTTTTCTTGCTTATTAGCAATTTTATAAGCCTTGTTTCAAGGGATTCATGAATAATTTCTTCTTTATTCCCTATGATAGTATTAAACTTATTATACAAATCTTTATATATATATAATAAGAAGTCATTATCACTAATAAAATATTTTTTAACCACTTCAAAAGGAATTATGCATACCTTAGAATCTTGAATTGCCTTACCTGTTATATTTAATGATTCCAAATCTGATAAGCAGCTTAAGGCTTCATGACAAAATTCACCTTGGCTTATATTATAAAGGTTAGTTTCTTCACCATTCTTATTAATTTTTTGTATTTTTATTACACCTTTTATAACAAATAATATCCCTTTACACGCTTTCTCTGTAGCTTCTACATATTCATCAGCATATAAAGTTTTAAAATTAGCTTGTTCGTTTATTACTTCATTATTCTTTTTATTAATCTCATATAACACCGGATATACCTTATATAGAGATTTTATATATTCCAACCTATTCCCACTTGATATTTCAATTCTATTATTCACTTCATCCCTCCTTTATTGTATTATATTCTTTTTTTTAATAAATTTGTGTGACTTAGTCACATAAGAAAAAAATTTGCATTTAAAAAGTGTAGTCATAGCAATATTATGACTACACCAATCTATAACTATATATTATCTACTTTCATAGCTCTCATAGCATTTAAGACTGCAAGCAGTGCAACTCCAACATCACCAAATACCGCTTCCCACATAGTGCCCATACCTACAGCTACAAGCGCCAATATTATCAATTTAATACCTAATGCGAAAACTATATTTTGCATTACTATAGTTCTAGTCTTCTTTGCAATCTTTATAGCTGAAGCTATTTTTGATGGTTCATCTGTCATTATAACTACATCAGCAGCTTCAATTGCTGCATCTGAGCCAACACCGCCCATTGCTATACCTATATCAGCCCTCGCTAGAACTGGCGCATCATTTATTCCATCTCCAACAAATACTATCTTGCCTCTAGGTGATTTTTCCTTAAACAATAGCTCTAGCTCTTCTACTTTTTGATCTGGTAATAGTTCAGCATGAACTTCATCCAAACCTAATTCTTTAGCAATTTTACTTCCAACAGTTTTATTATCACCTGTAAGCATTACTGTCTTCTTAATACCTATTTCTTTTAAAGCTTTTATAGCCTTTAATGAATCTTCTTTTACTTCATCTGAAATAACAATATAACCTGCATATTTCTTTTCTATAGCAATATGGACTACAGTTCCTATTTCATCTACTTTGTTATAAGATATATTCTCCTTATCCATTAACTTGTAGTTTCCAGCAAATACCTCTTTTCCATCTAGAACAACTTTTACGCCGTGCCCTGATATTTCTTCATAACCTTTTATCTTATCTGTAATTATCTCTTTATCATAAGCTCTTAATATAGAAGTTGCTATTGGATGATTTGAGTAATTTTCTGCATAAGCCGCACAAGCTATGAGTTCATCTTTTGAAATATTATTTTCTGGCCTTATTTCTGTCACTTTAAATATTCCTTTTGTAAGAGTTCCTGTTTTATCAAACACAACTGTTTCAACATTATTTAATGCTTCAAGGTAATTCCCACCTTTAACGAGTATCCCATTTTTTGATGCTCCACCTATTCCTCCAAAAAATCCTAGAGGTATAGATACAACTAATGCACATGGACAAGATACAACTAAGAATGCTAATGCTCTATAAATCCACTGTGAGAATGTTGCTCCCTCAATAACAATTGGTGGTATTACAGCTAGTGCTAAAGCTGCAAAAACAACAGCAGGAGTATAATATCTAGCAAACTTTGTTATAAAATTTTCTGTCGGAGCCTTTTTTCCACTTGCATTTTGAACTAAATCCAGTATCTTAGCAACAGTAGAATCTCCAAATTCTTTTTCTACCTTTATTGTTAAAAGTCCATTTTTATTAATTACTCCACTTAAAATACTGTCTCCTACCCCTACTTCTCTAGGAACAGACTCACCTGTCAATGCAGCAGTATCAACCATAGAGTTTCCTTCAATTATTTCACCATCTAATGGCACTTTTTCGCCTGGTTTAACTAATATAATATCTCCAAGCTTAACTTCTTCTGGATCTACTTTTTTGAAATCATTATTTATTTTTAAATTAGCAAAATCCGGTCTTATATCCATAAGTGATGTGATGGATTTTCTAGAGCGATTAACAGCCATATCTTGAAACATTTCTCCTATTTGGTAGAAAAGCATAACTGCAACTCCTTCTGGATATTCGCCTATTGCAAAAGCACCAATAGTTGCTATAGTCATCAAGAAATTCTCATCAAATACTTGACCTTTAGCTATATTTTTTAGAGCTCTTAAGACCACTTCTCCACCTATAAGAATATAGCTTATTAGATATAATAATAATTCTATATAATTTGAAAATTTAAAAATAGTAGCGGCTCCAAAAATTATAGCACCAATAGCTAATCTTATAATTTCCAACTTATCATTATCCTCTTCAACTTTTTCATTCTTGCTCATAGCTCTTCTATCTATTCCATCAATTTCAACAACATTAACATCTGGTTCTATTCTTTTGACAATTCGTTTAACATTATCAATAATGGCATTTTCTTTTGCTGGGTCTTCCATCTCTATAATAAGCTTTGTTGATATAAAGTCCACTAGTGCAGATTTCACACCATCTATATTATTTGATTCCCTTTCGATTTTTGCAGCACAGTTACCACAGCATAATCCTTCAAGTAAAATTTCTTTTTTCAAAATTTTTTCTGTTACCTTTTCTACAACTTTAACATGAGATTCAATATTAGTTACAATGTTAGTTACTGCTCCTATCAGCTCTTCTAATTTATTAACTTCATTTGTTTCTAATATTAAAGTTTTAGTAAGAAAATTTACATTGGCAAAATTAACTCCATCTAATTCATTTATTTTTTGTTCTATTTTAGCTGCACAATTGGCACATCCAAGCCCTTCTAATATAAATTCTTTCTTTACTTTTTTTATATTATCTTTCTTTGATAATTTTGCGTTAACAGGACCACTAGCTATTTTTATATTGCTTGCCATAATGTTTCCCCCAATCTAAAACTTATTTTTTCTCAGATATATGAATCAACCCTTGATCAAAAATACTTTTAACATGTTCATCATCTAGTGAATAGTAGACTACCTTACCATTTCTTTTATATTTCACTAATCTTGCTTGTTTTAAAACTCTTAATTGATGTGAAATAGCAGATTGAGTCATGCCAAGCAATGCTGCTATATCACAGACGCACATTTCAGCCTCAAATAATGCACATAATACTTTTATTCTTGTTGAATCCCCAAGCACTTTAAATAAATCTGCTAAATCATAAAGTGTTTCTTCCTCTGGTATAGATTCCTTAACCTTATTAATTATATCTTCATGAATTATAGTGCAGTTACAAACTTCAATATTATTATTTTCCATACTCTTCACCTCTTCGTTTGAACATATGAATATCTGTTCATATGTTTATTATATTCGACATTACTTTATTTTGTCAATAGAAATGAGAATAATTTTCAGCCTTTCCAATAAAAAAATCACAGGCGACTGTGGAAACAGAGATTTTATTCTTTTTAAAATACCAAAACTATTTAATCAACCTTTTTAAGTCATCCACAGATTTCACTGAAATATAAATTCCTAAAGAATAAAAAAACAATAAGCTCAATACTTATTGTTTACATACTATGCCGAAGTTATATAAAATTATATACTCATATATATCGCAATTTACAATGCTCATTTCACAATTCACAATTACTGCTAAGATTCTTACAATATCTTTAGAATTATGATGACGAATTATTTTTGCAATATATATAATTATTAAAAATTAAATTTATCATTAATAAAGGAACTCGTTGCTAAAGTAAAATTTTGCTTTTTACATTGAATGTATGTAATCTAAATAACAGATGTACTGAGAATAAACTCAGTACATCTGCTTTTATTTATCTTCTATAGTCCTTGTTCATAGCTTTCTATCATTCTTTTTACCATTTCTCCACCAACGCTACCGTTTTGTCTTGAAGAAAGGT
The DNA here is from genome assembly GCF_022324665.1 of Clostridium sp. YIM B02500. NCBI lineage: Bacteria > Bacillati > Bacillota > Clostridia > Eubacteriales > Clostridiaceae > Clostridium > Clostridium sp. YIM B02500. Next base: position 39,896 of record NZ_JAKGTE010000021.1, read on the forward strand.
TTCCTTTATCCATGCTTTCATAATTGCTTAATCCAACTTCTGAAGCAACCTCTGTTTTTAATCTGTTTAATCCTTGCTTTGCTTCTGGTACCAATGTTCTGTTTGTTCCACTATTTTTTGAAGCCATATAAATCTACCTCCCTTAAATTTTTGATTTTGTTTGGCAGTAATATCTTAACCACTATCACAAAATATAACCTATAAAAATCTTAACAAAACTAGCACAGATGGCTTGTATTACAAATCTTTAACTATTCTTCCTTTGTCTTTATTCTTAGAAAAATAAGTTTTAATTTTTCATGAAATTTATACTACACTCGTTCTTCATTTTTAAATTTTATTATTTTAAATATTGCAGCTCCAAATGCAGCAGATAAAATAGAGGCGATTATAATACTTATTTTAGCCATGGATAAAGCACTTTCCTCTGTAAATGACAAGGATGAAACAAAAAGTGACATAGTAAATCCAATTCCGCCAAGTACACTTGCTCCATATAAATGCCTCTTAGTTACTTTAGATGGCAATTTTGCAATTTTTAATTTCACTAAAATATACGAAGCCCCAAAAATACCAATTTGTTTTCCTATAAATAATCCAAAAATTATACCTAGACTGACTGGATTCATTATTGCTGCTGATAAACTATTAATATCTATAGTTATGCCTGAATTCGCCAATGCAAATATTGGCATAATTATAAATGAAGATAATGGCGTTAGAACATGCTCAAATCTATATAAAATTGATGTTCTAAATCCCTCCATATTTTTTCCTATAGGTAATCCCATTCCAAGTAATACTCCAGCAATTGTCGCATGTACTCCAGATTTTAAGAAACAAATCCATAACGCAATTCCAAAAATAATATATAGCCATTTATTCTTAACATTAAGTTTATTAGCCAAGATAATCGCTAAAAAAATAATCAAACCTAAGATTAATGCAATCCATGAAATTTCACTTGTATAAAATATAGCAATTACTATAATAGCTCCCAAATCATCAACTATAGCTAATGCTGTAAGAAAAATTATTATTCCTTTTGGTGCCTTTTTACCAACCAAAGAAAGTATTCCTAATGCAAACGCAATATCTGTAGCCATTGGAATTCCCCATCCTATTATAGTCGGTTGGTTAAAATTGAATAGCACATAGATTATAGCTGGCACGACCATTCCACCTATAGCTGCTGATACAGGCAATATAGTTTTCTTAAAAGACTTGAGTTCTCCAAATACTATTTCTCTCTTTATCTCCATTCCAACTACCAAAAAAAATATAGCCATCAACCCATCATTAATCCAATGCAAAATTGACATAGATAAAGAAAAATCCTTATACCCAATAGTTATATAAGTATGAATTATATTATTATACATACTAGAAAAATTTGAATTTGCAATTATTATTGCAATAATTGCACAAAACATCAGCACTATTCCACTCGAAGACTCATTCTTAAAGAATTGCAAGAATGGATTTTTAATTTTGTTTTTCATACTTTACTCTCCTTCACATAATTATTTATTCCCCAAAATCAGCAAAAATAAGATATTAATTTAGTCTCTTATTTAACCATTAATTTATTAAAAATCTATACAAAAAAGAGGTGGGAATACTCAAAAAGAGTTTCCCACCCCAGAAACTAAAATTGCTTGAAAGCAAATTATAAAATTTGCCCAACCGTACAACTTAATATATTCATTTATTTCTTATTAATAATTATATCATATATTACTATAATACTCAAGAATGGTAACTAAAATCCACATTTTCTTACTTTAACTAAATTATACTAATATGAACTTTTAATCTGTTACTTAGAAAATGCACCTTTAATTGAACTTAAAAAATCAGAGAACATTTTTTCTAACTTATCAAAAAAACCTTGTGCTTCTTTGCTTGTTAGCTTATCTTTTAATTGATTCGTTACATCGTCCATCTGCGCTTTTAAATTATTATAGTTAAGGTCTAATGAATTTATTTTACTCATTACATCTTTAATTTTAGCTATATCATCATCTGATAAATTGCCTTTATAGTCTTTAACAGCCTTATCTACTATCTTATTTAATTCTTCATCTGTTTTTGGTTTTTCCTTTACTACATCTTTTTTTATGTCATTCATTAAATTACTAGCATCATTTTGCCCTATCTTCTCTGCGATATCTCCTGTAGTAACCAATTCTTCATTAGCTGCTTCTTTTTTATTTTCATCAATCTTTTTTCCTGTACTGCTGTTTTCAAAGCCTTTTAATATTCCTGTAAGTGCAGCAGTTCCTGACACTTTAAATGGCGCAGATGCTTTTACATTGGCATTTTCTACTCCTGCTGTAATCAACGCATTTTTTATCATGCCGTCATTAACCCAAGTAAGATTGTTTGTAGTAACATTTATTCCTCCTTTTTCAGTCGGTTCCACATAAGAACATGATATTGCTTTATTACCAAGTTGAGCTTCTGTTGCAACTTTACCTAAATATGAATGTTCTTCCTTTGATGTTACCTCTAATACATTAGCATCACTTTTTGTTACTTCAAAATATTTTAACATTTCTGCCTTTTGAGCATCGCTTAAATCAGCTCCTAACGTAACAGATTTAAATGAATCTGCAAACGCCTGTCTTCCTGTAACTGAAGTAAAAAACAAACTCAAAGTTAAAGATGAAATAATTGCTTTTGATATAAATGATTTGAATTTCATATTTTCTATTCTCCTTATATTATTATGCTATAAATTATGTCCAAAGATTAAATTCCTTTATTCCCGTCCATTATAGCACAAAAATAATTAAGTTTTATTTATTATTATATTACTTTTATATTAATATTTTAGTATGCAATAAAGAATTCTCTCCAGGTCTTTTGGAGAGAATTCCATTATATTTATTCAATTTTATACCGTAAGCATATTACCTTTACTAAACTTCAAGAATAAGTACTTGATATCCTTGCAATATGATTTTATTCTTATCTTTCTTTATTTCTTCACAATTATTGATTAACACTTTAACATATTGTTTATCTAACTCAATAATCCGCTCTTCCTTTTGGTAATTTGCAAGTATCATTAATTTCTTAGATTCTCCTTGTCTATAAAAAGCAAACAAGTTATCATATTCTTCAAATGTCGGTACGAATTCTCCGTATACTAGGGCATCTTTAAATTCTTCTGACTTTCTTAAATTTATGAGCTTCTTATAAAAATTTAATACTGATTCCTCATCTTCAATTTGTGAATTTGCATTAATAACTTTATAATTTTCATTAACTTTAAGCCAAGGCCTGCCAGTTGTAAAGCCTGCATTTTCACTTCCACTCCACTGGAACGGTGTTCTAGCATTGTCTCTGCTAAATATATTTATAATTTCTAGTGCTTCTTCATTACTATATCCTTTTTCAATAGCTACATTATATTGATCTATTGTTGCAATATCGTCAAATTCTTTTATGGAATTGAATTTGTTATTTGTCATTCCAATCTCTTGCCCCTGATAAATAAACGGTATTCCTCTAAGCATAAGCGATATTGCCCCAAGCATTTTCTTGCTTCTATCATTTAAGTCTTGTTCAGGAATATATCTACTTACGCCTCTCGGCTCATCATGATTTTCAATAATATTAGCCTTAAAGCCTACTCCACTTGCCTCTAATTGACTGTTAAAAATAGCTTTTCTTAACTCGTTAATTGAAAAAGGTTTATTATCATACCAACCAAATTCACTTTTTCCCAAGACTTCCATCTCAAAATCGAAAATAGAAGAGAAGTATCCGTCTTCACCTATAAATTTATCAAGTTCTCCTTCTTTTCTGTTGAAAACTTCTCCAACTGTAAATGCATCAAATTTTTCGAAGGTTTTCTCTTTTAACTCATGTAACATGTTCCCTACGCCTTCTGCTGCTTCTAGCATTCTATCTATACTGCAAAGTCCATCTTCTCTATCAGCTGGAAAGTCTTGAAATCTTAAATCCTTTTTTATGTTAATAATGGCATCAATTCTGAAACCTGCTAATCCTTTTTCAAGCCACCAGTTAACCATCTTAAATATTTCATTTTTTAGTTTCGGATTTTCCCAATTTAAGTCTGGCTGCTCTTTTGCAAATAAATGCAGATAATATTTATTGGTATTAGGTATCTTTTCCCATACGCTTCCGCCAAAGTAAGAGCGCCAATTACAAGGAGGATTATCACCTTTACCTTCACGAATATAGAAATAATCTGCATATTCTCCTTCTGGATCATCCAATGATTTCTTAAACCACTCATGCTTATCTGAGCAGTGGTTGACTACTAAATCCATTAATATATACATGTTTCTTTTTTTTGCTTGCCTTAGAAGTTCATCCATATCCTCCATAGTTCCAAACCTTGGATCAATATTATAATAATCAGATATATCATAACCTTGATCTACTAAAGGAGAACAATAAATTGGTGATAGCCAAATTATATCCACTCCCAGGTCTTTTAAATAATCAAGCTTACTGATAATCCCCTTTAAATCACCTATTCCATCTCCATTTGAATCACAAAAACTTTTTGGATATATTTGATATGCTACCTTGTCATGCCACCATTTCTTCATAACGTAAAACCTCCTAAATTAGTATTGAATATATTTATCTTGCTGGATTAGCTATAAACGCCTTGCCATTTATAACTTCCACTGTTTCTCCATTTATGACTAACGTTTTCTTATTTAAATTGTGAACGATGAATTCTATATTTTCATATTTGTCATCATATCTATAATTTATCAAGTCAATTTTTATTTCGATTTTCTCCTTATTGACTACTTTAATTTTATAATTATTAAATTCTCCTAATTCATATTTAAAACTTTCTCCATCATCAACATAGTGATTATATTCGGTATCAGAATTATCATTAGATAGATAAACTTCTATAGTTAATGAATTAGACTGTTTTTCACCAATATAATTTTGTACTTGCCCTACTGGAATTGATGTTCCTCCTTTAATAAATATCGGACATAGGTCTAACGGAGTTTTTTTAATTATATATTGTCCACCTTTATATTCTTCTTTTGTCCAATAATCTATCCAATTCTCCCCTTCAGGAAGATATATGCTTCTAGCTTTTAATCCTTGCTCAACAACTGGTGCAACTAAAATATTATCTCCACAAAGGAACTCATCATTAATTTCATAAGTATTTTTATCACTCTGATAATTAAATAAAAGCGGCCTTATAAGTGGTGCTCCATTCTTACTACACTCCCACATCATGTCGTATATATATGGAATTAGCTTATATCGTAATTTTATATACTTCTTATTGATTTCCTCAGTATCTTTATCAAATGCCCAGGGTTCTTGATCTCTTGTTCCCATAGAAGAATGATTTCTAAAAAGTGGAGTAAATGCTCCAACTTGAACCCATCGACTTAATAATTCTCCAGTACAATCGTATCCAAATCCTCCTACATCAGTTCCACAAAAAGCCATCCCACTAAGTCCTAGATTCATAAGCATTGGAATTGACATTCTTAAGTGCTCCCATGTACTTTGATTGTCTCCTGTCCACACAGTTGAGTATTTTTGAGTTCCTGCATAACACGCTCTTGTTACTACAAAAGGTCTCTTCCCAGTTGCTTTTTTAACTCCATCATAAGTAGCCTTAGCCATCATATGGCCATATACATTATGAGCTTCTTTATGATTAACTGTAATTCCATCATTATTAAACATGACATCATCTGGTAACGGCCCTCTAAAGCTTGCAGGTTCATTCATGTCATTCCAGATTCCACTCACACCTGAATCTATCATTATCTTTTGATTTCCTGACCACCAATCTCTAACCTTTGAATTTAAAAAATCAGGATAAACAGCATCTCCTGGCCAAACTTCATTTACATATGTTATACCTGATTTGTCTGTTGCAAAATACCCTTTTCTGAGCCCTTCGTCATAGATCTTATATCCTTTATCAACTTTAACTCCTGGGTCTATTATAGTTACCACTTTAAATCCCATGTTATTTAATTTTTTAATCATTACTTCTGGATTCTGAAATTTTTCATTATCCCACGTAAATACCCTATAGCCATCCATATAATCTATATCTAAATATAATGTATCGCAAGGTATCTCCTTTTCTCTAAGAGTGCTTGCAATTTCCATGAGTCTTTCTTCTGAGTCATAAGACCATCTGCATTGCTGATAACCAAGAGTCCATATTTGTGGTAAAGGAATATTCCCAGTAATTTCAGTATATCCTTTGATAACATTTTTAACTGATGGACCATAAATAAAATAATAATCTAAATTCCCATCAACTGCAGCGAAATAATAATATTCAGAATTATCTTTTCCCATGTCAAAATGAGTCTCAAAATGGTTGTCAAAAAATATTCCAAATGCATTATCTTTACTCAACCCAACAAAAAATGGAATTGACTTATAAAGCCTATCAAATGTTTCTCCATGGGGCTTTGGATTATCTGTATTCCAATTTACATAATGATATCCTTTCTTATTTAAATGCCCTGTCTTCTCTCCAAAACCATAGAAATACATTTCTTCTTCCATTCTTTTTGAAACATATACCTTGTAATCAGATTCTTCCCTAAGAGAATGCCCTTCTGATTCTGCAAGCATATAATCACCATATCTTCTTTTAAAAGGCTTACTTTCACCTCTATAATCTGCGCAGAGCAATGTTCCTTTCTTGTCATAAATATCTACTTTAAATTCATCATAAATCTTGCAAACTAATTTTTCTGTGGTTACCTGAATTCCATTTGTTATATTTTCAACCTGAAAATCATAATAATCATCTTTTAAATTTTCAACTGCTTTAGAATTTCTTTCCTCCCTATGTAAAGGCACAAAGAAATTAATTATATACGAATTCAATACTTTTATAAAAACAGCTTTCTCTTGGAATCTAATATTGATTACGTTATTTTCGATTTTATGATTTAGCATTTTACCAAATTTCATTTTTTCTTCCTGATATTTTCCCATACACTAGTACCTCCATTGTTTCAACATTTTCTAAAAATGCTTTTATTCCCAAAAATCCACTTAAGATTTTCATTAATAATATCTTTTACTTCGACTATCTATTATTTTATAAATTTATTACTTATTTAATTGCGCCATCTACTATACCTTTAATTATCTGCTTTTGAGCAAATAAGAATAAGATGATAATTGGTATCATTGCTAAAAATGCAGCTGAAAGAATTAAGTCCCATTGCTTTACGTAGGATCCTACAAAGGCACTTACTGCTACTGGAAGAGTTTTTATTTTACCATTTAACCCAAGCATTAATGATGGTAATAGATAATCATTCCATATCCAAATTCCATTTAAAATCAAAATTGTCATTTGAACCGGCTTTAATAGAGGAAAAATGATTCTAAAGAAAGTTCCTTCTGGGCTGCAGCCATCAATCCATGCTGCTTCTTCTAATTCACGTGGAATTCCTTTTATAAAACCATGAAGTATAAATACGGACATGCTTCCACCAAATCCTAGGTAAGCAAATATGACACCTTGATAACTTTGCAGCATTTGAATTCCCAGAAAATTAGATATATTTCTGAATGTGGAAAGTAAAGGGAGCATAACAACTTGGAAAGGTATAACCATAGCTGCCACAAGAAGCATAAAAATAAATCCAGACCATTTTCTCTTATTTCGGCAAAGTACCCATGCTGTCATGGATGAAAAAAGAGACAATAGAGCCAACGAAACGATTGTAATAAATAATGAACTAAAAAAAGATTTCCAATAATTAAAGCTATCGTTGTGTATTACATTTTTAAAGTTTGTTAACATCTGTCCCCATTTATTAGGAATAGAAAGAGGGCTGATTACAATATCTGCACTTGTTTTAGCTGAATTTAAAATCACTAAAATAAATGGTGAAAGAATTATAAGAGCAAGTATAATTCCAATAATCTCTCCAATCATACTTCTTGTTTTTATCGACTTCATTATACTTCTACCTCCTTCTTCTTACTTATATATACCTGAGTTAATGATACAACTGCCAATATAATAAAGAATACAACCGCCTTAGTTTGTCCAAGAGCATATTGATTTTTGCCAATTGCAGTATTATAAATATTAAGAGCTAAAAACTCTGTTGATTGAACAATATTTCCATTTAAAATTCTACTAGGAGCACCATTAGTTATTGCTAAATTTAAATCAAACTGCTTAAACGAATTAACCAATGTTAGAAATATACAAACTGTAAATGTATTAGCAATCATTGGAATCTTAATTTTAAACAGTGTAACCCAGCCGCTTGCACCATCTACACTAGATGCCTCAAGAATATCTTGAGGAACATTTTGTAATCCTGTAACATAAATCATCATAATGTACCCTGCATATTGCCAAGTGCTAACTATTAAAATTGCCATCAATGCTAAATTAGGGTTTGTAAGCATAGACGCACTACCATTTATTACGACTGTGAATACCTTATTAAAAATAAACTGCCACACATAACCAAGTACAATTCCTCCAATTAAATTTGGTATAAAGAAAGCTGCACGATAAAAATTCTTTCCTTTTACTTTTGATGTGCAAAATAATGCTAATGCAAACGCTGCCGAATTTACAAGAATCATATTAACAACTGTAAAAATAAAAGTTACTATAAATGAATATACGTAGTCCTCAGATTTAAACATACTGATATAATTGCCTAATCCAACAAATTCCGTAAACTTAATCCCATTCCAGTTAGTAAAGGAATAAAAAACACCGCATACAAATGGTATTAACACAGTTATAAAAAATGCAAATAGCAATGGAAATAGAAATAGCATATTAATTATCATTCTATGCTTCTTAGTTGGAAAACTATATAAGCCTAAAATCACTAATAAAGCACCTACAATTAATATAGTTCCACGTATCGTGTTTTTACTACCCATAATATCTAGATATAGTGCAAAAGCCATGGCTAAAATGCCAAACAACATTACTCCGATTGAAAGCAATCTTTTTATATTTGTATTCATGCTTTTTCCTCCTAAACTTGAATGATTATTATAATCATTGTTGTAATTGCCCATACTTTGCGCTTATGCTTTCCCCCCTTTTAATATTTCACCTGTACGAAAAATAGAATTAATATAGGCTACTCTATTTGCAAGTAACCTATATAATTTATACTACAGTTATTATTTTGCCATATAATCTGCAACTGCTTTCTTCATTGCTTTTGTAAATCCATCTTTATCTAATTGGCCTTTAGCATATAATTCAAAAACAGGTCCTGTAGAATTCATTGCAATACCATCTTTCATATGTGTCCAATCCCATGCATAAGTTTGATTATTTTTAATATAATTGCTCTCGCTCTTTGCTAAAGGTAAGTCTGGTTCAATAGTGCTTGTCTTAAATGGTGAAACCATTCCACTATCTTTTATCAAACATTTTTGCCCTTCTTCTGTAGAGACAAAAGCTTTAAGAAATTCTTTGCACGCATCTATTTTTTTACTATCTTTATAAATCCCCCAATAAGCTGGCGCATCTGCTAAAATACCTGGGGTATCTTTTGTAGTAAATGCTGGTGGCGCAATTCCGCAATCAAACTTCACATCATATGTTGCTAAAGAAGGATCTATCCAATTTCCTTGAGTAATAAAAGCTGTTTTTCCCTTTGCCCATAATGCTAACTGATCATCGTAAGTACCTGATATTAAAACAGTCTTGTCTGCATAATCAAATAATAATTTTACATAATCCGCAAATTCCCCAAAACGATCATCGTCTAATTGTCCTTTATTCAACATATCAATATATTTTTTATCTTTTCTATCTAGTCCTTCTGATAAATAAGCCCCCATGATATGATTACCAGTTGACCAATACATTTGTCCTGATTCTGCTGCTACTGATGCAACCGCTTGAATACCTAGCTGATCTTTCATTCCATCAATTTTTTTGAACGCTTCTTTATAAGCATTGATGTTTGTTAAAGTCTTTGGATCAATCCCAGCCTTCTTCAATATATCCGCATTATACACTAATCCAATACCTTCAATTGCAAATGGAAATCCATATACCTTACCGTCATCACCCTTAAATGCAAAATCAGTATCTTTTATCCATGCTTGATCACTTAAGTCTGTTAAATAATCTTTAAATGAAACATACGAATCTGGTCCAAACGCATATATATCTGGCATATTTCCTGCTGCTAAATAATTCTTTAACTGTCCATTAACATCTACTCCACCTCCAAGAGATTCAATATCTACCTCTTGTCCAGTTTTCTCCTGATATTTTTTTGCAAATTCTTTTAGTGGCTTATCAATCTCAATTTTAGTATTTACGAAGCGAATTGCTTCACTATTCCCAGTTGATGTTTTAGAATCAGAACTAGCTTGACTCGAGCTACTTCCACAGCCTGATAAAGAACCAATTACCATAGTACTTGCAAGTAATGCTGCTAACACTTTTTTCCTCATATCTTTTCACCTCATATACATTTATTTAGATTAATATGATTTATATTTATATTATTATGCCTATCTTCGAGTCATTATGTTTAGCGCTAAACTATATGATAAGATTAACATTGTTTCTTTTTTCTGTCAATCGTTTTCATAGGCATTTTTACCTCAATTATCTACATTTTTTATATTTAATACTATATATAGCTAATTTAATAGCTTAAGAATTCTTAGTACTTTTCTTTTGTTTATTCAAGCATTTAACATTTCGTAAACCTACTGTTTAAACCTACTCTAAATACTTTACTTTTCTTATACTTAAAGGTCATGAAGTATCTTTTCCATACGTTAATTCTTATTATTAATGCATATGCTCTCATTGCAATAATATGTAATATATATTAATATTATCTATATACACTTATCTTCATAATAGTATATCGGTAAACTAGGAGGCAATTATGGTTACACTAAAAGATATCGCAGCTGAAGCTGGTGTCAGTATCATGACAGTATCAAATGTAATAAATGGAAATCATTCAAAAGTATCAAAAAAGACTATAGAAAAAATAGAAACGATAATACAAAAATATAATTATGTTCCTAATCTAACTGCACGAAGCTTGACAGCTAAATCCTCTAAAATTATAGGAGTTATAGTTCCCATTAAGGGTTCATTTAATAATTTGTTTAAAGATCCTTATATTAGTGAATTATTTGGTATTATACAAAATGTAGTTCGTGAAAACGGATACTATTTAATGGTTCGCTCAGTTAAGGATGTTTCAGATATATCTGCATTGCTTAAAAATTGGAATATGGATGGTGCTATATTTTTAATGCCTGACTATGACAATCTTATCTATTCAATATTAAAGGAAAATAAACTTCCAATGGTCTTTCTAGATAGTTATTCAGAAATTGATAACATAATAAGTGTAGGTATAAATGATTATAAAGGCGGCTATATAGCTACTCGCTATCTTATAAACAATGGACATAGGAAAATTCTATTTGCAGGGCCATGTCATAAAGATGATATTCCAATTCCTCAGATTATAAAAAGACTTGAAGGATATAAAGATGCCTTATTAGAATCTAATATTGAGTTTAATGAAAATCTCATAGTCGATGTTGAGCCTAACTACGAAGTTGGTATCAATTTAGGCAGGTCTATATGTAATAAAGACTTTGATGTTACTGCTGTATTTACAACGGCCGATATTATGGGAATTGGTATAATTGAAGGAGCTAAATTGAACGGAAAAATTGTTCCTAATGATTTATCAGTTATTGGTTTTGATAATCTTCTACCATCCGTTTATGTCACACCAAAGCTTACTACAATTTCTCAGGATATAGAGTCCAAGGCAACAAAAGCTGTAAATCTACTCATAGAGTATATAGAAAATGGTTCTGTATCCAACAACAAAATAACTTTAGATGTGGAACTAGTCGAACGTCAATCCGTGGGACAATTATCTAATTTAAAATAGCTGACAAACTTAGAAAACATCAAATAGTTCACGTTAAACTATTTATTTAGCTCATTTTTTAAATAAATCTGATGGTTATAATGATTTTTGAAAATATAGATATTTGTAGAATCCTGCATTATGCTTATTAGTACAAATGGCAATTGTTCTTATCAAACAATTGCCTACACAATATTATAAATGCACATGTTTCTAACAAAGTTATATATTTTATCTATTAGGCTTCTTCTTTAAGTATATCTCTAATAAGGATAGTAAGGGTACGGATAATAAGGATAAGGTACTGGTGGAGCGATATAAGGCAACAAAGCTACTTCTGCCAAAGCAGAAAGTGGGAAATTTCTACGTCTGTAACGTCTAAATCTAGGGTTATAGCCATATCTTCCATATTGCCGTTGCTGATTAGAATTTCCCTCATTCTCTTTATCTATTACGTCTTCACCAATTAATACCCAAACATTATCTCCATCTACATTTTCAATGATTCCATCAAATGTACTTCCATCTGTCATTATTAAAGTTGCTCCGTAATACATGTATTTTTTGCAATTATCATATAGGCCTCTTAAATCTCTGTAGTTATCTTTTTCTACATCCATTCTTTAAACCATCTCCTTCCAAATATTATTTTATTCAAAACCAAGAAGGATTGTGATAATTTATAGCCCAAAATTATAGTATTTCGTCTACATTAACTTTTCTATAGCCCAAATTCCTCCATTCAAATATATAATCCTTGTCATATATAGAATCATGTTTTATATTTTCATTCATATCTTGCATACCATTATTTATTATCATATTTTCTTTATCAGCATTCATAACATTATCTTTCATTTTCCCCGTCATACCTTCCATATTTTCATTATCCATCATGTGCTGATCAATAGAAAGCATTCCTTCAATCATTTTTTGTGCTTTATAACTTATATTTGAAACATCCCCTAATATAAAACCGTGCATAAATGGAGGCTTTGGCATTCCTTTGGGCTGTATAGGTTTAATTAAGTTAATATATCTATTTACCACTTCTGGTATTTTATCTTTTTCAATTAAAAGAAGCGGAGTATGTTTTCCCATATGAGCAAATACTACACTAGCAATAATTTTCATTGGCTCATTAAGTTGTCCAAACGTAAAAGCATGACCTCCTCTATAATTTCGTCCCCACCCAAAATCAGTTTTCGTATCATTATATCTAGAAAAATTAACTGCTATTTCGTATGGATTTTCCCCCCCAATTCTGTCTACCTTTTTAACATTATCTAATCCCGACAAATAGTATTCAACATCTTTTGATATTGTTTTAGTTGAACCAATTATATAAATATTGATATCATTCATTTTCTTGATTATATCAATAGTACAATTAGGAATTCTGTTTCTTTGTACAAATAGAATAGGATCTCCATGATGTGCCGACCAATAACCCGTAATAATTCCTTCTGAATAATCTTCCCCTGAAATTATAAGAATATTATTAAATTCTTTTCTTATTCTAGATATTATACATGCAGTCTCGTAATAATTGCGACCCGATATATGCTTTGTTCTATAACCATGATCGTTTAATGCAAAAGATACATTTTTAGAAATATTACCGACTAAAATTACTTGTACTCCATTATATCCCTTAGGGGATAATCTCTCAATTTCTCCTAAGGTTTTTTCATTTAAACTATTACCATCAGTAAATAAAAGTGATGCATTAATTGGAAAATGTACTAAGGATGTTGCTGCAATTCCATCAAAAACTTCATCTTTATTGACTAAAATGACAGCATTTGGTCTCATATTATTAAAACCAATTTTAGATATTTCTATAGAAGTATCTAATTCATCATCAGCACAAATTCTAGTAGTATTTAGTGTAAAAGGACAACTTTTCAAAGCATCATTCATTGATTTTTCTCCTAAAACTTTTTAATATATAGTATGATTACAAGTTATATTTTGTCATAAAACAAAAAAGAAGCTAACCATTATATAAATTATTGATTAACTTCTTTAAAATTAACTTCATCTATATTACTTTTCTAATTGCTTCACTTTTTTGATAGCATTATACGCATCTATAAGTCCATATCCTGATTGCTTATCCCTACCTTTGGACATAATATCCTTAGTAGTACTATCTAAAACATCTTCAATCTGGCTTGGAGATAAATTAGGATCTTCTGCTTTAACCATAGCTGCTATTCCTGTTGCTACTGGTGCTGCCATACTCGTTCCATCCCATGCCTCGTAGCCACCTGGAACCGTGCTTAATATCTCTACTCCTGGCGCTGAAACTTTTATACAATTACCATAATCAGAAAACGAGGCCTTTTTATAATTATAACTCATTGCAGCTACTGTAAAAGCTCCGTCTCCAGCTGGACTGATATTATCACTATCTTCATTATCATTACCAGCCGCAGCTACAACAAATGCTCCTTTACTCTTAGCATAACTTATTGCTTCTGCAATTAATTTACTCTTCTCATTAGCTCCAAAACTCAAATTGATTATATCAGCTCCGTTGTCTGCAGCATACTTAATCCCCTTAACTATATCATTTATCTCCCCTTCCCCATTACTATCTAATACTTTTATCGGAATTATTTTTACATTTAATGTCCCATCAATTCCTGCTATACCAATATTGTCATTAGCATTTGCAGCTATTATTCCTGATACATGAGTACCATGACCATTGTCATCCATAGTATCAGAATTATTATCTACAAAATTATACCCCTTGCTCTTTAATACTCTATTTTTTAAATCTGGATGTGTGTAATCTACTCCTGTATCTAAAACCGCTACATTAATTTCTCTTTTTTGTTTTATTAGAGGCCATGCTTTATCCGCCTCTGTATAGCTTATATCCCACTCATACTTATATCCAGGATCATTTACAGCTTTATTAGTATTTTCATTTATCTCGCCTAATTTAAAATCATTTTTTACCGGAGTCTTCTGTATTGGCTTTATTATTTTTATAATTTTAGGCTCATTGATTATTTTAATCCCTTTTATATCACCAATTTCATTTAAAATGTATTGTTCTAGATCTTTTGGTGACACTAAGTTATATTTATTATTATTATTTTTATCAACACTTATTATATCTTTCACACTACTTAGAAGGCTATCTAAATCACCGCTTCTTAGTGATTTTACAAAATTGCTTACACTATTACTCGTACTATTCATGCCATTATTTCTAGGTAAGTAATCCGAAACAGAAACTAATGTAAATATTGAAGCTGCAATTATTATAAATCTAGCTAACTTACTTCTCATAAAAAACCTCCTTTAATCATAGTTACTTGCTAATATCTTTAATTATGAACAATAATACCTTTTATAAACTGTATTTATCTAATTGTTAAATAATAATACATTATAATTGTGTTGCTTTTGTGAAATTCTTTATTTTTCATTGTATATATATTCCACAAATAATTCTTCATCATAACTCTAAAAATATTGCAAGAATTTTAGCTGTAATTGTGAATTGCAACATATATTATCTGCTTATAATAAATATCTTTAATACATATCTTAACTAAACGAAAAAAAGGCTGATATACATTAACTTGCTATATACCAGCCCTAATTCTCATTTATTCTTTATTCATTTATAAGTTTCTTACGAACTTCATCTAAATTTACAGTTTTTAATGAATCTGTAACTTCTATTCCCATTGCAACTACATTGTCTTTAACAATTACGTATGTTCCACTCTTGTCTATATTAAATTCCACATTTACTACATCTTTTCTACCTGTAAAAGTAGTTACCTCGTCTCCACTATCTGCATTATATATTATGAAAACTCCATCAGCCTTATCAAAGGAATTAAGATCTACAGAAAGTTTAGTCTTTATGCCTTTTTGTAGAACTGCTACAAGTGGTTCAAATTCATAACCAGTTCCCTTTATACTTAGATTTTGGGTGTCTCCTGAAATATTAGCTTTTTTAATTAACCTATCAGTAGAAACTTTACTTAAATCATTGCCATATATACTTGGAGCTTGAGGAGTATTACTTGCTGATGTTCCTGTACAACAACTCATACCACTACTAGGAGCCGGAATTGATGAATCTGCTTTCGATGTATCCACTGAATCAAGATTATCTGTAACTTTAATTATCCCTCTTATCATTCCCATCCAACAGCTAAAGTTTATGTCCCCGTCTTTAGGTGTAAATTCTATAACATTTTCTCCAGATTTTAATGTTTTTTGGATGTTAAGTGATGGCACTACTACTGCATTATTACAAGAATTTATTTGATTTCCTGTAATTATCCACTTAACAGGCATATCTTTTTGTACGTAAAATGCATTAGGAGTATATCCATTATTATCTGCTGTCATTCTAATTACTTGAACTCCATTTTCTATCGTCGCCTTACCTATATTGGATTGCGCGGCTTGAGCTCCATCTCCAGAAAAATTTTGTGCTAGTGTACTAGCATTTGGAATTCCAACTCCAGCAAGAGCTAATCCCCTATTCCCCATTATTAATCCAAGTACTACTACTAAAATCCCACTAAATTTTAAAAGTTGTTTCGTATATCCCTTACTTAAAAAACCTGATACAGCACCAAATATAAGCATCAAAGGAACTGTTCCGAGTGAAAATAAAAACATTGATATTGCTCCATTTATGGCACTACCGGTACCTAATGCATAAAGCTGCATTGTCTGAAGTGGACCGCATGGCATTAACCCATTTAACATACCAACTAAAAACGGAGCCTTAGGTTTATTTTTAATTTTGCAAGATGACCATGGCAGCTTAATATTAAGCTTTCTAAATAAAGAAAAGCCTGTCATATTTAATCCCATTATTACCATAAATAATCCTGCAAATATTTGCAATCCAGCTTTTACATTAAGTGATAGCGATAAAACAGAGCCTAATGCACCTACAATACCTCCTATAATTGTATATGAGGTTACTCTTCCAGCATTATATAAAATTGAAGGCTTTAAAGCTTTAAATTTATTCTCTTTCTCGTCTATAATACTATTTTTAGATAAACTTTGTGTAAGCATTATTCCACCACACATACCAACACAATGTATAGATGTAAGCATTCCAACAATAAATAACACTACATAAGACGCATTATTTAACTTAGCACTCATATCAAATCCTGCCGTTGAATTCCCAAGAAGTAAGACTGCTGCTGCTATAACTAAAAAGCCTGCAAATTTTAAGCTAACCGAATTTTTTGTACTATAACCCGCCTTATTAATAGCTTCTTTTAATTGTTCCATACTACAAAGCCTGCTATCATATTCAACCGTTACCTGCTGTGCACTATAGCTAGCCATAGCATTTAAAACTCCATCAATTTTCATTAAAGCTCTTTCCACTCTATTTTCGCAAGACGTACATGTCATATCATAAACTTTAATATTCTCCCTCTTAATACTACTCATAATCTCCTCCTAATAAATCGCTGCTTATTATAGACAGTGATGCATTTTAAACCATAACTCAAATTACATATATAGATTATAATATAAAGTTATGAAGATTTTATGAGGATATAAAAAAAAGTACAGAAATTCTTCTGCACACTTTTATAAATATATTTGAATAAACTCCTTATCCTTATCTTTCAAAATATGCCTTAAAAACTTCTGATACACTTTTTTCATCTTCAATTACTAAAATATTATACATAATTTTTACCCCATATAATTTCTCACTAATATTGCATTATCATGTATTTAATAAATTAACATAAACTTATAAATTTTATGTGTAAAAAATAATCTACCATTTGATAAATTTATTAAGATAAATTTCCAGTATAACTATTAACTTCATAGTATTGGCTACATAATTAGGGGCACATTAAGATTATAAAGAAGTTAGCAGTTAAGCATTAAATATTCAAGAATGAATATGCCTTCTCAATATAGAGTCAAAAGACTTAACTTGAGAAATAAAGATGCAATCCTATAGTTAGAGTTTTCTATAATTGATTAGTTATTGTAGGGTTACGCGAAAATTGCAATTATGTTAGTCTGTTGCAATAAGGTTTGATTGTTATTTTCTTTATTTAAGGACTGTAGATAAACTTATTGTATGATAGGTTTATCTATGGTTTTTTGTCTTTATGAATATTTGAAAAATAATTTATGATAAGATTCTTTGCATAATACTTAACACTATTTAGGCGCTCAAAATTGCTTTAAATATTAAAAACTCATTTTACTCAGCAACTAAGTAGTTTTTCTATTATTTAGTCTTCTCTACTCTCTTAGCCCTGATGTTTCCTATAAATATTTATATATTTTCATATTTATATAGAAAAAAATGTTTATAGGAATATATAAACATATATTTATTTTTATATTTTTTCATATTTTTATATAAAACTATGAATCTATAAAAATATGAAAATTTCTCTATTAGTGAAAATAGATCGCTGAATATCTGCTTCATCCTTAAAAGGATATTAAAAATTAAAATAAATTCTTTTAAAAGCATTTAAAAAAATCCTAGCAGCAATCATGCTACTAGGATTATATACTTTAAATATATTGTAGATTATTAAATAGGGTGTTTCCTTATTTGATCGAACTTATTTTATTTACCATTGTAATTTGCCACAAATTATTTTTATGCTTCCATAAACATCTTCATGTCATCTTCTACATTAGTGATTCCACCAATTCCGAAGTTGTCCACTAATACTTTAGCAACATTTGGTGAAAGGAATGCTGGAAGTGTTGGTCCTAAGTGAATGTTTTTAACTCCTAAGTGTAATAATGATAATAATACTATTACAGCTTTTTGTTCATACCAAGCTATGTTGTATGAAATAGGTAATTCATTTACACTCTTTAATCCAAATACTTCTTGAAGCTTTAGTGCTATTACAACTAATGAATATGAGTCATTACATTGTCCTGCATCTAATACTCTTGGGATTCCACCAATATCACCTAAGTTTAATTTGTTGTATTTATATTTTGCACAACCTGCAGTTAAGATAACTGTATCTTTTGGTAATTTTTCTGCAAATTCTGTGTAGTAGTTTCTTGATTTAGCTCTTCCATCACAACCTGCCATTACAAAGAATCTCTTTATAGCACCAGATTTAACTGCATCTACCACCTTATCTGCTAAAGCTAAAACTTGGTTATGAGCAAATCCACCAACTATTTGTCCTTTTTCTATTTCTGTAGGAGCTTTACATTTCTTGGCCATTTCTATAACTTTAGAGAAATCTTTTGTCCCATCAGCCTTAGCTTCTATATGAGCACATCCTGGCATTCCTGTAGCACCTGTTGTAAATAATCTGTTCTTATAAGAATCCTTTGGTATAACTATACAGTTAGTAGTCATAAGGATTACTCCATTGAAGCTTTCAAATTCTTCTTTTTGTTTCCACCATGCATTACCATAGTTTCCTGCAAAATGACTATATTTTTTAAATTTTGGATAGTATTGTCCAGCAAGCATTTCTCCGTGAGTGTAAACATCTACTCCAGTTCCTTCTGTTTGCTCTAGTAACATTTCTAAGTCTCTTAAGTCATGTCCTGAAATTAATATTCCTGGATTAGTTCTAACTCCAATATCTACTGTTGTTATTTCTGGATGTCCGTAGCTTTCAGTATTTGCTTTATCAAGTAATGCCATACCATCTACACCAAATTTACCTGCTTCTAATGCCAAAGCTACATAGTCATCAACAGTTAAAGAATCATCTATTGTAGCAGCTAATGCTTTCGCCATAAATGCGTGAACTTCTTCGTTGTTGTATTTTAAGTTCATCGCATGCTTCATGTAAGCAGATAATCCTTTTAATCCATAAGTTATAAGCTCTCTTAAACTTCTTATATCTTCATTTTCAGTTGCAAGAACTCCAACTTTTTCTGCTTTTTCATCAAATTCTATTGTATTGTCAGCTGTCCAAGTGGCTGCTTCTGGCATAATCATTTCTGTAGTTTGCATTCCGAATATTTTCTTGAAGAAACCACCAGTTACTTTTACTTCTCCAACTTTACCACCAGAGCTAATTACTTTAGCTTTTAATTCCTCTCTTAATTTTAAAGTTTCTTTAACTCTATCTAAAATAGAATCTCTATCAAAATTAGCGTTTGTAATTGTTGTAAATAAGTTTTCTGTTATATATTTATCAACCTTACTATCCTTAACTCCAACTTTTCTTCCTTCATTACTTACTATAGCTAGTCCTTTAGTTACATATATTAATAAGTCTTGAGCCTTTGCTACATACTCATCCTTACCGCATACCCCTACTTTAGTACAGCCCTTACATCCAGCTGTTTCTTGACATTGATAACAAAACATTGACATATTATGTCCTCCTATTTCCTATTTTTCTTTTTATATAAATAATTAATAATTTCTTGTTAATCTCTCTTAACTTTGACAATTTAGAGTTTACTATATTACAAGTATCATTTCTGTAACATACGTTACTAAAATAAAATTAATATTTTTTAATTTCTATATTAGCTCTGTGCTACAGATATATATTACTAAAATACTCTACTTAAATCTGTAACAATAGTTACGCAATTTCAAAAATAAAAAGACAGCTAGTTTGCTGCCTTTTCTATTCCTACTATATGAAGATTATATTTATAGGAATTATGATTCTGGTGTAAAACTACAATATCCTATTTCATCACATCGTGTCTTCATACTATTCCATACATCCTTTTCAGTTATGGCTTCCACTGCTGTAGGGTATAATATATAATTTTCTTTAAATATATGATCTCTCAAATTGAATATAATATATTTTGCAGTTTCATCAACTTTTTCTTTAAATTCAATAAATTTTAATTTAGATACTTCTGTTGCTATTTGCTTCAAAAATTTTTTTTTTGCTCTTAAATCATCATGTTCCATTCTCATAATTCTTGTTGGTCCTGTAATTTTTCTATCTTCCATCTCAGCGAAAAGCACTTCTTCCTCTCTTTTATGGTGATTTTCTGCATCTAATATATTATCAATAACCTTTATTAATTCTTCAAATTCAATTAAATTGCTATCATAGCTTTCTAATTTTTGAATCTTTGAATTAATATCTTCAAGTTCTTTTAAAAATCCAAGAATTTTATCATGTTCTGCAATAAATGTGTATACAACATGCCCTGGTTCAATTTTATTCTTTATTTTATCAAGTTCTCCTCTTAAAACTTCCATATGAATATCACACAGATGCCTTAAATCCTGTGGATTCATTCCTTCTTCTATTAAATTTTGCTCCGCTATTGAAAGCTCAATAGGATTTATGTCAGACACAATCTCCAATGCTTCTTTTCTTAATGTATCTGTTATTCCATCTTTATTTAATTTTTGTAAAACTTCAGTCAAACTTTGTATTTTGGTATTATTCATCTCAAAATCCTCCTATGGATATATAAATTTATATATTCAGTATCTCTATGACCTAATTCTACTTAAATTTTTATTATAATAATGTGATTTAAATCAAAATTTCAAATATTTAAGTTATAAAAGAATTACCATTAGAATATTAAACGTTAAATTTAAAGAAAAAAGGTTATATTTAAGAATAAATTGATTTGTTTCTTAAATATAACCTTTATTTTATTTTATTTTAGTTTAAGACATGGCCCATGGCCTGTAGCTATAAGGTCAGGCTTTAACTTTTTTAAAGTTTCTTTTAAATCTTCCAGCTTATTATTGTCTGGTATTTGTTCTTGCCTAATGCTGTTTACTTCTGTATTCCAATCAGATTCTTTTACTGTGCCTATTTCTTTTCCCAGCGCAAACATCAAATCACTGCTAAAAAATATCCTACGTTTATTTTCTATAACTAATAATCCATCCCAAAGATGCATTTCCGAAGGGTAATTGATAAACTCTAATTCATAATTATCAGTATTTAAAGTTTCTTCTGCTTTCTTAGTAATAATTTCTGCTTTTATTCCAAAACCATTTAACTGACGCGCTGTAACTTCAGAGCAAATTGTTTTAGCTTTAGGAAAATGTTCTAATATTAATGATAATCCTCCACATTCATCTGCTTCAAAATGTGAAATAAAAATATACTTTAGCTCTTTACCATTAAGTACATCTTTTAAGTCTGGTAGCAAAGCTTCTGCCTGCATAACGTTACCTGTATGAACTAATAATGGTTCATCCCCTAATAACAAATATTGATGAAATGTAAGGTTAATTGGTTCAACATAGCTATTAAATTGGTATAAATCTTGACTTATAAATGGCATATTATAAAAACAACTCCTTTTCTATCTTATTGAATGTGCCTTATTTCTTTGTGATACCTATTCTCCATATTTCAGGTCCCTGCTCTAAATATTTCCACTCAAAGTGTTCTGGAAGGTTAACTATAAACTGCTGATAAAGTGGACGAGGATCATGATCATTTATAAGCTCCATTGTTTCACCTTGTTCAAGCTCTTCAAAGGCTTTAAATATAATCTCCTTTTTATGACCTCTTTCATAAATTCTAACATCTATACTAACAGCAAAACTTGACATAATTAATTCCTCCCTTAATATTATTATCTAAACTTCTTCTTAGATGATAATATTATAACCATTGTACTGGATTTTTAGCGTGATTTATATCACAGTGTCAGTAACTTTTGCTTTTATGTGTATATATTTCAATTTCTTTAGAATTCTTGTTTTTATATTAAAGTAATATTATGTAAACTATTCTTATAATTCTTAATCGCTACCATGTATAATATCTTAATCCACTACTAAAAATATTATTGAAAATATTTAATAATATTTTACTGTATGAAAAAGACAGCAAATTAATGAGCTTAATACCCCATTGATTTGTTGTCTTTCTAAATTTAAATATATCTGGTCAATCTTATTCTATTTAATTACTGTCATTCCACCCATGTAAGGTTGTAATGCTGCTGGAATATTTATAGAACCATCCTCATTTAGATTGTTTTCTAAAAATGCAATAAGCATTCTTGGTGGTGCTACTACTGTATTATTCAATGTATGAGCAAAGTACTTTCCATCTTTACCATCTACACGAATCTTTAATCGACGTGCTTGTGCATCCCCTAAGTTAGAACAGCTTCCTACTTCGAAGTATTTCTTTTGTCTTGGAGACCATGCTTCTACGTCTACTGATTTTACTTTTAAATCTGCTAAATCACCTGAGCAACATTCTAAAGTCCTTACTGGTATATCTAAAGAACGGAATAAATCTACTGTATCTTTCCACATTTTATCATACCAAGTCATGCTGTCTTCTGGCTTACATACAACAACCATTTCTTGCTTTTCAAATTGATGAATTCTGTATACTCCTCTTTCTTCTATACCATGTGCCCCTTTTTCTTTTCTAAAGCAAGGTGAGTAACTAGTCAAAGTTTGAGGAAGTGAAGTTTCTGGTAATATTGTATCTATAAATTTACCAATCATAGAATGTTCACTTGTTCCTATTAAGTATAAATCTTCACCTTCAATTTTGTACATCATAGCATCCATTTCAGCAAAACTCATAACTCCAGTTACAACCTGGCTACGAATCATAAAAGGTGGAATACAATATGTAAATCCTCTATTTATCATAAAGTCTCTTGCATAAGAAATTACAGCTGAGTGAAGTCTAGCTATATTTCCCATTAAGTAATAGAAACCATTACCAGCTACTTTTCTAGCACTATCTAAATCAATACCACTTAATTTTTCCATAATATCTGTATGGTATGGAATTTCGAAATCTGGAACAACTGGTTCACCAAACTTTTCTACTTCTACATTTTCGCTATCATCTTTACCAATTGGAACACTTGGATCTATTATGTTTGGAATAGTCATCATGATAACTTTAACTTTTTCTTCTAGTTCTTTTTCTTTAACGTCTAACTCAGCCATTCTTTCTGAATCCGCATTAACTTTTTTCTTTATTTCCTCAGCTTCTTCTTTTTTACCTTGAGCCATTAAGCCACCAATTTGTTTTGATAACTTATTTCTATCAGCTCTTAAAGCTTCTACTTCTTGCTTAACTTTTCTAAGTTCAATATCTAAAGTTAATACTTCATCTACTAACCCCAACTTATTATCTTGAAACTTATTTTTTATGTTTTGTTTAACAATCTCTGGATTTTCCCTTACGAATTTAATGTCTAACATTTTTTTCCCTCCTGATTAAATATATATATTATTATTTCAAAAAATAAAAAAACCATCCCAATATATAATTGGGACGGAATAATCCGCGTTGCCACCCAAATTGCTGGTTAATATTACAACCAGCCCCTCGACACTAGTATTATATAGGTTACTAACCTTTGCATTTATCACGCACAGCTCCAAAAGTGGAAAGATTTAACCTTTCACCGATTCGCACCACCCATCGGCTCTCTGAAGAAATTTATAAATCGTAGTTTTTATCATCGCTGTTTTTATAACTATTAATTTGTTGCTATGTATATTATATATATATTTATGTTAATTTTCAAGTATATGTTTATATTTAACTTAATAACTAGTTTTGGAATTATATTTACCAGTTTATAATATATTAAATTTCTTTATTAAAGCCCACCTTATTTAAGAATTTAAGGTGAGAAAATTCATATAAAAAATCTTCTCACCTTAAATAAATATACCCTTAAAAATTTTATAGTAATACACAATTATACTACCTACCATAAAATTTTTCACTTACTTTGAATTACTATATTATATAGATACATAAAACTAGACATACTTTTTCGATTCTATATCTTTCTTTATCAGTTAAAGTGGATTGTATTAGAATCTTAACAAATGGTTATACATTCATTAACAAATTTTAATCCTTCCATTATACTCCTATGCTTTAGCACCTTTATATCAAATCCAAATACTTTATAAATTAATTGTACGCAATACCCAATTCCAATGGCAGTAACTAAAGTTCCAATTCCGACAAACCCACCTAAAATCCATCCAATAATTAGAGCTCCTGCTTCTATACATAGTCGTATTATTCCAATCGGTTTACCAGTACGCTTAACTAACGCAATCATGAGACCATCTCTAGGACCGCATCCCATTTCACATCCAATATACAAATAGCTTCCTAAAGCTGTAACAAATAAACTTCCAATTAACATTAATATGCCTGTATATACGTTATTGCAAACTGGAATGATTTTAGAATATATGATTAAATCTATAAAACATCCAATTACTATCATATTCGCTATAGTTCCCAATCCAACTCTAAGGCCTAAGATACTAGTGATTGCTACTATAATTATTCCAACTACAATACTTGCCTGTCCTATAGTTAAACTAGTTACATTTGTTAATCCCTGGTGAAATACATCCCATGGACTTAATCCTAAATTCGAATTAAGAGCTAACACAGTTCCTAATGCGCATAATAAAAATCCGAATGTCATTCTAATTATAAGTGTTAATAATTTCTTCATACTTCTCCTTTACAATTTTCAAAATTATTTTTGGAATTATAGACCCAATTATTTGCAATAATTCCATTAGTTCAAATTTTAGTTTCACGTGTGCAAAGCTGATTATAAGCTAATCTTCTAACTAATAGTCAGTTTACATCAATTTAATAAAATATTCAATTCATTTTTTAATTTATATCATAATTATTATTCAATTCTTTCATGGTTTATCTTATATTCCTCAAATTTATTTATACCTTTTATAAATTCTCACTATTAATATTATTATTCAAATAGTGCATAGCTAAGTCAGACTTAAATTTTGTAAAAAAAGAATAACCTAGTCATAAACTGCCCTAAAACAGTTCCATTAGAAGTTTATAGAACTACTTTTTAAGCTAGTATAACAGATTATCCTTTTAATATGATATATTAGTATTCTTATTACATCTATAAATTTTTTCTATTTTTTATCTCCCAATTTAAGAGTAAATGATAAGCCAAGACCTATTATAACAAATATTACAGCAACTAAAGTCCCTGATTGAAATCCAGTTGCTATAGCAGCTTGTTCTGGTACAGAATTGCTTAAAGCTTTTAATTCTGAAGCTGACATAATGCCTATAAATAATGAGGAACCAATTGCAGCCGATATCTGTTGAAGGGTATTTAATATCGCTACCCCATGAGGATAATATTCCTTTGGCAATTGATTTAAAGAGCTTGTCTGACACGGTGACATTGTAAAACCAACTCCAATACATACTAAAACATATAGAACTATAATCCTTATAACTGGTGTATCACTATTGGATCTAGATAAAATGAATAATGATATTAAAGTTATAGTCAATGCTACTGGTACTAAAATCTTTATTCCAAATTTATCATAGATCTTTCCACCTATAGGAGTCACAAAACCATTAGCAAGTGCTGCTGGAAGTAATGCCATTGCAGCTACAAAAGTCGTTGCGTTAAGAGCCCCTTCAAGGAACATTGGTAACATAACATTCATAGTGAACATTGTCATCATTGAAATCATAACAATTAATACCCCTATTGAAAATACCGGATATTTAAATGTACGTATGTCCAGCATAGGTTCCTTTAAGTACATCTGACGTAGTCCAAATAAAATTAACGCTATTATTCCAATGGCAAAAATTGCGCCAATAATCCTTATATCTCCATCTCCACTAATACTACTAATCCCATATATTGTCCCTCCGAATCCTAAGCTTGAAAGTGCAATTGATATAAAATCTATTTTAGGTTTAGTAAGTTCTCCTGCTGTAATTAAATAAATTGATCCTAAGATCATAGCTAAAATTATAATTGGAATTAACATTATAAATAGAACATGCCAGCTATAAAATTGAAGTATAATTCCTGAAACTGCAGGCCCTAATGCTGGTCCAAGTGAAATTGCACATCCGCATACCCCCATTGCTGAGCCATGCTTCTCGGGCGGTGTTACAAGTAAGACTGTATTCATCATAATAGGAATCATCATTCCAGTTCCTGATGCCTGCAACATTCTCGAAATAAGCAGCATTACAAATGATCCTGAGCAAGCTGCACAAATTGTACCAATTAAAAGTAAAGTCATAGCTCCAAAATATAATTGCTTTGTTTCAAATGTTTGAATTAAGAATGCTGTAACTGGAACTAGAACTGCTACCACTATCATATATGCTGTAATTATCCATTGTATAGTTCCCCCTGTAACATTCATCTCATCCATTAAAGGAGATAATGCTACGTTTAATATAGTTTCATTAAATACTGAAATAAATGCACTGAATACTAATACTGCTACAATCGCTTTTGTATTAATATTGATTTTAGATTTTGCTATTTTCGTTGCTTCCATATAAAATTCTTTCCTCCTTTTTAGACCAGTCTACATAATTAGTAATTAAAAAGAAAACTATCTCAAGACAAATCAAATCCTAAACAAGAAATTTTGAGATAGTTATATTATTTGTTGTTAGTAATTATATAGATTATTACAAATTCACTAGATGCTTATTAAATTAGGTATTTGCTTTGCAATTAATCTAAGTGGATTACCATTCTTTTTTGTTAATGATAATGTAATCCCACCTTCCATCATAGCTCCAATTACGCAACCTAATTCATATGCTTTTTCTCTATTCATTCCAGCCTCAATTAGCCTTTCAGAATACATATTCTCCAAAGTCATAAATACTTCCTCGCAAGCCCCTCTTAGAACCTCGCTTGTCAAATATGTTTCCAACGCTAATAGACTTATAGACATATCATGGGTTTTTTGTTCATTATCAATTACTTGCGCCAAATGCTCCATATTAAATATAATAGCTTCTACCGGATCTTTAATACTTTCCAAGTTCTTTTGTAAATTAGCTTTTATTTTTTCCCCTGCTAAATTTATAGATTCTAAAGCAAGCTGCTCTTTTCCTTTAGGGAAGTGATAATACAGCGACCCCTTTGGTGCCCCACTTTCTGCCAGAATTTCATTTAATCCAGTTGCATTGTATCCCTTAAGCTCAAATAGTCTTGATGCAGTTTCTATAAATTTCTCCTTTGTATTTACCTTATTACTCATACCTATTATACCTTTCAAAAATTATAGTGACTGGTCTATATTTTATAATATCTAATGTTATTAAAAATGTCAATATTATAATACACATGTTATCCTACGTCTATTTTTCATAGTAATATGTATAATAATAAAATTAAAACTAAATTTAAGTTTATTAAAGCTCATGTTTAGCAACTTTAGGCAATTTAAATAATTTTATCTTTATTTTTTCTTTATATTAGATTAAAATTATTATTAAGCAAAAATAACAATATAGTTAAGAGGGAATACTACTTCAAGTAAATATTCTTTTCTTAATTTAAATACACTTATAAGTGAGGTAAGACTATGTCAAACGAAATAAATTCTTCTAATTTTATAAGAAATATCGTTGTAGAAGATCTAGAAAGCGGAAAGCATAAAGAGATAATTACTCGTTTTCCACCAGAACCTAACGGTTACTTACATATAGGCCACGCTAAATCAATTCTTTTAAATTTTGGTTTAGCTGATGAGTTTAAAGGAAAAACTCATTTAAGATTTGATGATACTAACCCTGTTAAAGAAGATACAGAATATGTTGAATCAATTAAAGAAGATGTACAATGGCTTGGTGGTCATTGGGATGAACTTTTCTTTGCATCTAACTATTTTGATGAAATGTACAATAGAGCTGTTCTACTAATAAAAAAAGGTAAAGCTTATGTTTGTGACTTAACAGCTGAAGAAGCTAAAGAATATAAAGGTACACTAACTCAGCCTGGTAAAGACAGCCCTTATAGAAATAGATCCGTTGAAGAAAATTTAGATTTATTTGAAAGAATGAAAAATGGTGAATTTGCTGACGGCGAAAAAGTTCTTAGAGCTAAAATAGACATGACATCACCAAATATAAATATGAGAGATCCTGTTATATATAGAATATCTCATTCTACTCATCACAATACTGGTGATAAATGGTGCATATACCCAATGTACGATTTTGCTCATCCATTAGAAGATGCTATTGAACATGTTACACACTCTATTTGTACTTTAGAGTTTGAAGATCACAGACCACTTTATGACTGGGTAGTAAGAGAATGTGAAATGACCGCTTCCCCAAGGCAAATAGAATTTGCAAGATTAAATATGACTAATACTGTTATGAGTAAAAGAAAATTAAAACAATTAGTTGATGAAAAAGTTGTTGACGGATGGGATGATCCTAGAATGCCTACTATTTCTGGCCTTAGAAGAAAAGGATGTACTCCTGATGCGCTAAGAAATTTCTGCAGCGCTATCGGTGTTGCTAAGGCTAATTCTGTTGTTGATTCCCAAATGCTAGATTATTTTATAAGAGAGGATTTACAACTTAAGGCGCCATTGTCTATGGCTGTGTTAAATCCTTTAAAGCTTGTAATAACTAATTATCCTGAAAATGAGACAGAAATGCTTTCAATAGAGAATAATGCAAAAGACGAAACTCAAGGTACAAGACTTGTTCCATTCTCTAGAGAATTATATATTGAAAAAGAAGACTTTATGGAAAATCCACCAAAGAAATACTTCAGGTTATTCCCTGGTAATGAAGTTAGATTAAAGGGTGCATACTTTGTTAAATGTACTGAGGTAATCAAAGATAAAAATGGTGAGGTTGTAGAAATTCACTGTACTTATGACCCAGAAACTAAGAGTGGTTCTGGCTTTACTGGCAGAAAAGTTAAAGGAACAATCCATTGGGTAGATGCAAAAACTTGTCTTCCTGCTGAATTCAGGTTATATGAACCTTTAATTTTAGATGATGCGCCAGAAAATGAAGGAAAGCACTTCCTTGAACAAATTAATCCAAACTCACTAGAAATATTACAAGGCTTTATTGAACCAACTGCATTTAAAGATGCTAAACCTCAAGATAAATTCCAAATGGTTAGAAATGGTTTCTTTAATGTAGATACTAAATATACAACTGCTGATAAGTTAGTATTTAATAGAATAGTACCATTAAAATCATCATTTAAGTTAAGCTAATAATGCAACTTGAAAAGGCAGAGAAATCTAATGTATAAGATTTCTCTGCCTTAATTTATTTTTAATCTCCTAATCCAGATAATTTTATACAAAACTATCTGATCAAAATTTTTTATACCACTTAAAAATTCTTCACCATTGTCATCATAACCAAGCCATAAATTCCACCTAATTTTCTATATTTCGATAAAAGGTAACATTTGCTATCAAGTTGATAAATTACATTTCGATAATAGAGTAAGTTTATATATTAGGGGGAATGCAAATGATTACAAAATCTACAAAAAAGACAAAAGGCTTACCTATAAAAACAAAACTTATTTTAGTAATGATTTTATTGCTGAGTATACCTGTACTTGTACTCGGATTAGTAAGTTATTATGTAGCAAGAGCTGAACTTGAAAATAGCGGGAAGATTTTATTAAAAAATAGTGTAGAAATGGCATTACAAGTGATTGATGCAAATCAAAAGCTTGTAGATCAAGGAAAACTATCTCTTGATGACGCTCAAGAAAGAGTTAGAGAATATATGCTTAGCGAAAAACAAGCGGATGGTACAAGAAAAATCAATCAAAATTTAAGCTTAGGTAAAAGTGGTTATTTGTTAGCTTATACTCAAGATGGAGTTGAAGCAGCCCATCCAAGTTTAGAAGGCAAAAGCGTGCTAGATTATAAGGATAAAAAGACTGGTACATTATTCGTTAAAGATCAAATTAAAGTAGCTAATGATGGCGGAGGCTATCTAACTTATTGGTGGACACTTCCTAATTCAGATAAGATTTCAGACAAAATAACTTATCAAAAGACTGATCCGCATTGGGGATGGGTAGTTTGCGCTGGTACTTACATGAATGATTTTAATGTTGGTTCAAATAATATTCTTATTACTACTCTGATTATATTATTGTCAGTAATTATTTTAGGTTCTGCAGTAATTATGATATTTGCAAAACACATATCTACTCCAATTAAAGAAATTAGTGACGCTGTAGATACTGTAGCTTCAGGTAATTTGAATATTAAGGCTATGAAAATCAAAAATAGAGATGAAATTGGTAATCTAAATAATTCCTTTAATATAATGGTTAGAAATGTTAACGATTTTATAAGTTCAGTTAAAGATTCAGTTAATGTTGTTTTCGACTCTTCTAAATTGTTAGATGAAATTGTTGCTGAAAATACAGCTTCGATTAATGAAGTATCAGATTCCGTTGAAGAGATCGCTAAAGGTTCAAATGAACAGGCTAAAGAAACTGAAAACGGAGTTATAAGAGTTAAGAATTTATCGGAGAAGATAGATTTAGTTACAAAACTGACAATAGAAACTAATGATATTGCAGTTAAAACAACTAATATAAGTAACAGAGGTTTAGAAGCAATTGATTTACTTTCAAAAAAATCAATTGAAAATAGCAAAGCCACTGAAAAAACTAGTGCCATAATAATGGAAGTAGATAAAACTTCTATTGAAATTGGATCTATTACTGAGGCAATAAGTCAGATTTCAGAACAAACAAATTTATTATCTTTAAATGCTGCTATAGAAGCTGCAAGAGCTGGTGAGCAAGGAAAAGGCTTTGCTGTAGTTGCTGAAGAAGTTAGAAAATTGGCTTCTCAATCTTCAATGTCTGCTTCAAAAGTTAAAGAATTAATCAATGGAATCCAAGATAAATCAAAAGCTGCTGTAAAAGCCATTGAAGACGGAAAGTTAATAGCTAAGGAACAAAATAATTCTGTAATAGACGCTAAGGATATATTTGTTGAAATATTAAAATCTGTAGAAAAGATTACAAACGATATGAAAAACCTAAAAACTTATAGCCTTGAAATGGAAAACGAGAAAAATGAAATAGTTGAAGTTTTAGAGACTCTTTCTGCTTCAACTGAAGAAAGCTCTGCTGCCACTGAACAAATTTCTGCTACAACTGAGCAGCAACTAGCAAGTGTAAATCAAATAGCTAAACATACTCAAGACTTAAATAAACTTGCAGAGAAGCTTAGAGACGCAGTTAATGCATTTCAAGTTTAAATGAATTAAGTTCAAACTTTCCCACAAAATTAAAAAGGCATAGTGTTTGGAGTACATCCACCCTATGCCTTTTGCTTATGGTTTATATATTTAAAAATTTATCAAATCTGTTTCTTGTATTTTCTTCCCCTATGATTTGCATTATAGTATAAATGTCAGGTGAATTAGTTCTATGAGTTAATGCCGCTCTAACTGCTCCTGCAACATCCGAAATCATACCTTTATATTGATCTGGATTTGCCTTAAATTCTTTTCTATTAGCGCAATAGCCAAGTCTAATTCCTATTTCCTTTAAGTCATCAAACCAAGCTTCTTGACTTTCTACATCAAATTTAAATTCTTTCTTGTAAATTTCTACTATTTCTTTTGCTGCTTCTAATGTAACTCCCTTTGGAAGTTCAATTTCTTCTGCTGATTCTTTATAGAATAGTTCATCAAAGAAATAGAAAATCTTACCTTTTACTTCATCCCATTTTGCAAAATCTTTTCTTGGTTTTGGACCTTCTTTATCTATATTGAAGATTTCCTTTGCCATAGTTTCATTTTCTGTAACTAATTTATACATTTCTTCATCAAATTCCTTAGCCCATGCTGTATAGTATTCATAAACATCAGTAGCTTTCATAGCAGCAATTCTATCTTTTGATACATCGTTTAATTTAACTAAATCAAATAATGCTCCACTCTTACCCATCTTTTCTAAATGAACTTCGAATTCATGGTAGTCAGCCTTAGGATTTTCAGCTCTCCATTCTTCATAAGTAGAGTTTACTATATTAAGTAAATATTCAATTACAGTTACTACTGGGAATCCAACTTCTTTGTAGTAAGAAACAGCTGCTTCTGCATCTTTTCTCTTTGAAAGCTTTCTTTTTGATCCACCATCTTGCTTCATTATTGTTGGAATATGAGCATATCTTGGTGCTTCAAAACCTAAAACTTCAAATAATTGAACGTGTATAGGAAGTGATGATAACCATTCTTCTCCTCTTATTACATCTGTTGTTCTCATTAAATAATCGTCTATTGCATGAGCAAAATGATAAGTTGGAAGCCCATCCCCTTTAATAAGTACTACATCTTGATTATTTTCTGGGAATGAGATATCTCCCTTTATTAAGTCGTGAAATTCAACCCTTGTTTCGGGATTTCCTGGAGATTTTAATCTTATAATATATTTTTCTCCGTTTTCAATTCTCTTTATTGCTTCTTCTTCAGTTATATTTCTAAACTTAGCGTATTCTCCATAGTAACCAGGAGTTATTTTATTTGCTATTTGTCTTTCTCTAAGTTCAGCTAATTCTTCTGGGGTACAGAAATCTGGATAAGCTAAACCTTTTATAAGTAAATCTTTTGCAAAAGTATTATATATTTCAGCTCTTTGACTTTGTCTGTATGGACCATATTCACCTTTAGATGTTTCTTCTCCTGTCATACCTTCACTAAAATCCATACCAAAATTATGCATAGTAGCTATTGTATCTTCTATTGCACCTTCAACTTCTCTCTTTTGATCAGTATCTTCTATTCTCAAATAAAAAACACCTTCACTTTGGCTTGCTAGTCTTTCATTTATTAATGCAGCAAAAACTCCACCTATATGTTGGAATCCAGTTGGACTTGGTGCATATCTAGTAACTCTTGCACCTTCCTTAAGACTTCTCTTTGGATATTTTTCAACGTAATATTCAGTTGTATGTTCAACATTCCCAAATATTATATCTGCTAATTTTTCAAAACTCATTATTTGTATCTCTCCTTATCATTCTTCCTTACAAGGTATTATAAGCCCCTTGTCATGGCAATTTATATCAAGTGAAACTTGATTCAGATAGGGTTTGATCCCCATCTGAATCCTAGTTGAACTTATCCAGGAGCGTGCAGCCGTTATCCCCCGCTTAAAGAAGTGTGGGTATTACGGATGCTAGCTATCGGATAAACCACATAATAAATATGTAGAATAAATTAAAATTATTTAATTATCATAATTTGATAACACTACAAAATATTAATATCCTAATTGTTTTCCTACGATTATTACTTTTATCCTACCTTTAACAAATTGTCCTCTGATAATTGTAAAATCATTGCATATTCTATTAGGACTTTTACAATCCACACAATACCCTAATTTAGTACATGGAGTATCTTTACCTAATCTTTTTGCATCAATCGGAGCAGCATAATTTCTAACTCTTTTTTCTGCTTCTTCTATATCTTTAACAATTTTATTTGTTCCAGTTACTAAAATAACCTGCTTGGGGCCATAAATCATTGGTGCAACTCTACTTCCATTACCATCAATATTGTATAGTTCTCCACTTTCAGTCAAGGCATTCGTACTGCACATAAAAGTATCAGCAGAGAAGTTTTGCATATAAACACTTTTCTTTTCTTCGCTTGTAATACCTTCTCTATACTTATCTAAAAATATATAATTTCCATCACGAAGAAAGTCTATAACACCTGTTTCAAACAACGTCATAGAATCTCCAACCCCTACAACAGAATTTTCATCTATGAGTTGTTTTAAAAGTTCTTTTAATTCATTATCATCATTTACAAAGAAACCATCCATATTACGTTGCCTTAAATTTTTTATAGTTCTATTAATTTGTTCTTCTTTGTACCATGAAATATTAATATCCATATAATATATAGTCCTTTCTAAGTTAAATACAAAAAAGCCCTTCGTCCTAAAATATCCTTAGGACGAAAGGCTGACTTCCGCGTTACCACCTAAATTGATTAATTTAAACATACTAATTTTAAATTTCAAATACGTTTGATTTAACCCTCTTAATTATCTTTAAGGGAATAACCCCATAAATATACTACGCTTTAAGGCATATACCTTATGCTTTCTATTTATTACTCCAAAGCTTCCTTCAATAGTTTTAAATTCTAGGATTACACCCTCCCTAGATCTCTTATAATTAAACTTCTATTTACTCTTCTTTTTCATTGCACTTCTCTATGTTTATATTTTATATAGTATTTACAAAATACAAATCAATTATACATTTTGGAAATGCTAATGTAAAGATAATTTATCTTATTATAACAAAAAATGCAATTATCTTAACTTGCTACATTCATTTTACATTCCAGGCATTTGTGGCATATTTGTTAAATCCCAAGGTTAATTATCCGCTAATAGTGACATGTAATGTGTCATATTCATGATTGTTTCCTCCATATAATTTATCTAATTTTCGTAATCTATATTACAAAATTAATATGAAGATTTTATGAATATATCTAGAACAAATTTATAGAAATGTAGAATTCTAAATAGTCTCAGCATATAATATCTAAAGTAATTAATTAAAGTGATAAGATGAGATACATTTTAGATATTAAAGAGTGCGAATTTTTAGGAAAAGGCAAGGAAGGTGCTGTTTATTTAACGCCAGAAGGGTATGCCTTAAAGATATTTTATAATAAAAAGAAAGCTAAAAACGAAGCTGATCTGCTTGAAAAAGTTAATGGCAGCAGATTCTTTCCGAAAGTATTATTTATTGCTAACAACATGATTTTAAGAGATTATGTTGAAGGTGATAATCTAAGTTCTTATATAAAAAAGAATGGATTATCTTATAATCTATCTATCGAAATAATAAATCTTATAGAAGAGTTTAAAACTTTAAAATTTACAAGACTTGATATAAGAGATGCCCATATATTTGTTAACAAAAATGAGCAAATTCAAGTTATAGATCCAAGAAAGGTTTTTGTTAAAAAGACTCCTTATCCTAAGGAGATTATTAAAGTTTTAGTAAAGTTAAATGTTTTTGAAGATTTCTTAAAACATGTTTTAAGTTATAAACCTAAACTTATTAAATACTGGATTGATGGATATAATTACTTTAGATATACATCTAAAAAAGTGATACGCATTGATATGTTTGCTTCTTAAATTTTAATTTAAATAATCTTCCTTATAGCTGCATTAAGTATATTATAACTCTAAATTTATTCGTTTTATAATATACTTAATTTTAGGCTTAAGTTAAATTCTTAGCTTTTTTTCTTTTAATGTATAGTACAATCACTATTCCTAATACCATTCCAATAATACTTATCAATTGTGCAATTCTTATATTACCAAGCATTAAGCTGTCTGTTCTTAATCCTTCTATAAATACCCTTCCTAAAGAATATAGCGTTATATAGCTTGCTACTACAACACCATCCTCATTATTTTTCCTTTTATATAGAATTAATAGCAAAATCAAACAAACCACAACGTTCCAAATTGATTCATATAAAAATGTTGGATTGTAATAACTGCCTTCAATATACATGCCTTTCTGTATAAAGCTTGGAAAATGGCTTATAAATGAATGTGAAACTTCTCCACCATGCGCCTCTCCATTCATAAAATTTCCCCATCTCCCAATTGCTTGGGCCAAAATAATTGATGGTGCTGCTAGATCTAAGTATTTTAGCATATTTAATTTCTTTATCTTAAAGAATACATATGTAGCAATAAATCCACCAATTAAACCTCCATGAATAGCTAATCCGCCTTTTCTAATGTTAAAAATATCTATCAAATTGTTTTTATAATTTTCAAATTCAAATATTACATAATATGCTCTTGCACCAATAATTGCAGTAGGAAAGGCAATAAAAAAGCAATCTAATATTATGTCAAAGTCTATTCCTTTCTTTTTACAATTATAGTTTGCTAATATTATAGCTAATATTACTCCAAGAGCTATTAATATACCATACCACCTAATTTCATATGTTCCAATTTGAAATGCTACCGGATTCATAAAACACCGCCTCTTCCTATAAACTTATGTATTTTCTAAAAATCTGCTTCATAGAAGTTTACCTTAAATCATCAATTAATATTAATAACTGAAATAATTTCGTAAAGAATAAATTATATTGATTAGAACTTATATATTATAGCATTTATTTTAAAATACAAATGTAAAATTTATGTTACGATAAAATTAATGCATACCTACCAGCTTTTAAAGGCGTCAGGTATGCATTCTTTATATTTTTAAATACAGACTTTATTTTCAAATATTTCTTTTCTTGCTAGACTTCAATCTTTGCTATTGAAGTTTTCACTGATACACCATCAATACGGTCAAGCTGCTCTGTAAAATCATTTATTGTTTCTTCTGATTCCCCTGTAAGAGCTATAGATATAACTGATAACTCATCAGCAAAAGGTATCCCCATCCTTCCTTTTATGCTTCCTCTAAATGATGCTACTACATCATTAAATTCATCTTGCACTTCCTTTGGATGCTCTAATATTGCACTCACTACTCCTATTTTAGACATTTTCATTCCTCCATTGATTTTATGTAAAAAAACAAGATCTTCCTTTTTATGAAGATCTTCTTTTCATCAATGTATAGTTTATCTTTTTTTTTTTAACTTATTCATTATTCATATTATTTTATTCCAACTTATTTTTAATTAATGTATTGCCATCTCTAGAAATGATTCCTTTAGAATATGATTGAACCAATTCCCCTTTATATTTTATGTTTTTATTACTTGTTAATTCTAATACACTATTATCTGATTTACTATTAATATAAACTTTACCTGAATAATCGATTAGTATATCATTTTTATCAACAGGTTTCGCAAGTTTTAATTGATTCCATTTCCTCTGACTATCAGATAACACGCTGTAATATATATTTTTAATTTTGTTGTCTGCTACTTCGCCAAAATATACATTATCATTAACATCAGCTCCTAATATTTTTGCACTTTTAACATTAGGTATTGATACATTTCCTTTTGTATTTAATATAGTTATACTGTTATTTTCCTCCATTATCGCATTAGTGCTAGTTGTTGGTACTACAACATTTCCTATAACTTTTTCACTTTTAACCTTCTTCAACTGATTCATTACGTTTGCGTAATACAAATCACATTTTCCACTACTCTTCTTCACTTCTATATATAAACTATGAGTTAATGTTGAAAATACAACATTATTAATTTCATCCTTTGTACTCTCAATCTTAATTCTAACCTTTTTTAAATCAAAGTCTGCAAGATCCCTTGCTTCTCCTTTTTTAGCATCAAAAGATATAGGCTCAAAATAGTACGCACCTTTTTCCTTTATCTTTTGGATTATTATCATATTATCTTCACTATTAAGCCATCTATAGAATACAATTTCTGATCCACTATCTGTATCACATACTTTTTCCTTATCATCATTGCTATCTAATGTTTTAAGCTTACTGTCTTCTATATATGATACATATCTTGCATCTGAAGATACTTTAATTTCACTTACTCCCTTTTTTATATTAATCTCTGTTTTCTTATCAGCCACATTATCCTCATCTTTAACTTCTTCAGCTTTTATATTAAGATCAGATGCCAAATATACTTTATCAAAATATAAAAATATGCATTGCTGTAATATTAGAGCAAGCGCACACCATGCTAATCTTCTTTTAATATTTCTCATCACTTATCCTCCTTTTACTGTTCCACATAAAATGCTGTAGCAACGGTTCTTTCACCATCCCAAGCATTAGGAGAATTTATAACATTTCCTTTATAATACATAGTTGAAGAATATCCTCCATCAAGAGCACCTGCATTAACAGCACCTCTTTCCATCATTATCTCTTGAACATCATATAAACTCGCTCCTGGTGACGTTATCTTTCTGCCATCTATAACTAATAGAATTATAGTTCCATCTTGTTTCTGACCAACCGCAGTTCTAGGATTAAGCCCATCTTCCATTTTATTTTTTACTTGTCTAATCCCATTAATTACAATATTAGGTCTTCTAAAACACATAGCTTCCTGTACATTCATCTTTTTTAAGTCAGCCAAACTATGATCCCCAACTACTAGTTCTCCACTTTTTGTAAATGCAATTACATTTTCAACTTTTTTCTCATCTGCACCAGACTTTGGATAAATAACATTTCCGCCTGATATTACAAATCCACCAGGTTCAGATCCAGTACCTGCATAAGCAGTTCCATCAGTTGATTTATCAATAAATGACCCACCATTAATAGCTGCAACGGCATTATTATCTTCCGCCATCTGACTTGTCTTTTCACCCATTTTACCTAAAAACTTAGTCATTGCAACTTTCATTTTTAATGGATTTTTCACTTCTAACACATATCCATCAAATCTCTGAGTATGTATATCGTATCGATTTATTTCATTTCCAACTTTATATTTAACATTTATTTTTTTCATATCTTGAAAAACTTCTTGACTATCACTCTCTTCATCTATTCCAAGAAGTTTATTTAATGCTGACTGTGGAATTATATCATTTATTAAATATGCATGCCTTGTTGCTAGGACTGTTGATATAAATGTTTTTCTCGTATTATCATATGGTCCAAAGAACAATACCAATGGTGTTGTTATAGCTAAAAAGATAAACATATCCAATAATCCCTTTAAAAGTACTCTCGAATTAGATTTTCTTTTCTTTCTTTTGTGCGTTTTTTTTCTTGGCTTATGGTTTGTTTGTTTATCCATATATTCCTCCGAAATCTATATTTATTTAATATTTTCATTATCTCCTATTATATAGGAAATAATCCTCTGAGAGGTTACAAAAAAATTAAGAATTCCATATTTATACAATTCACTTTTTCATAAATATTTCCTTTTTAGAATAGACAGGGAGAATTCTAAAAATAGACTTCATCTTCTATTTTAAAATCCTCCCCAATTCTAAACTAAATTTTTAAGCCATATTCTTTGCTTATATCTCCTAAACCCAAGTATAAATTTGTATACTTCTTCAAATGTAACCATTGCATATACGAAATATATCTGAAGTTCAAGTAACATTCCACCTAAATAGGCAAACGGTATGCCAACTAACCAAACTCCAGTAATATCTAGCATTAATGCAGCTTTAGTGTCGCCACCACTTCTAAGTATACCAACAATATTTACCCAATTAAATATCTTAAATGGCAAATAGCACGAAAAAACTATTAGGCATCTGCTAATATCTACTGCTACACTTTCAGTTACATTAAATAGCATAATTATTGGACTTCTAATAAACAAGCATGTTGCAGACATTATTAAAGCAAAAATAAACTGTAGTATTATAAAATACTTTGCATGACTTTCTGCATCATCCAATTTATTAGCACCTAATTCATTTCCCAATATAACCGCAGTTGCTGCACTTATCCCCTGAAATACAACTGTCATTATTTGTTCAACTGTTTGGGTTATTGTGATTGCTGCAACAGCTCCATCTCCCATTCTTCCATATACTAAAGAATACATTGTTACTCCTAATCCCCACATAAATTCATTAATTATAACTGGAGATACAGTTGAAGCATATAATCTTGTAAAATTCTTATTAAAAGATATAAGTTCTTTAAATTTTGCGGCTGCGGGTCCTTTTTCATAATATACTATAGCTAAAATACATGTGCATTCAATTGTTCTAGCTATTATAGTTGCAATAGCTTCTCCTTGTACCCCAAGAGCTGGTACACCAAAATGTCCAAATATTAAAGTATAATTTAGCATTACTTTAATACAAATAGAAAACACTGTTATGACAACAGGGGCTTTTACCTGATTTACCCCTCTTAAAAGTGCTACATAAACATTTGTAACTGCAGTTAAAGGATAACTAATGGCAGCTATAGCTAAATACGATGCACCTATTTTTATCGTATTTTCATTTGGTGTAAAAATACTCATAACTATTTGGGGGCATATTAAACTCGGTATTACAAAAATAATTGATCCAACTAAGCCAATAATCAGAGACATACCTAATACTCTTCTTATATTTTTTATATCATTTTTGCCAAAATATTGGGCTGTTAAAATCGAAGACCCACTAACGACACCAAATAATAGTAATGTAAAAACAAAAAATACTTTATTTGCAAGGCCAACTGCTGCAATTGAACTCTGACCTAAACTTCCAATCATTACAGTATCCACAAGATTCAAGCTTGTGTTTAACAGAGCTTGTAATGTTATAGGTACTGTAATAGATATAGCTTTGTGTATAAATTTCTTATCTTCCAAAATGTTTTTTAAAGTCTCAGTTATTATCATATTTAGTACCTCATTATCTGCGCTTTCTTAATATCAAATTCTATTTTACTTTAGTTTACTCAGCTGCGTCTACCATATATTTAATATTTTTTAAGATTTTGTGGGTATACACAATGAAATATAATTTAATGATCTTGGTTGCGCTTAATAAGTTCCAAATTGTGCTTCGCACTCTTTTCATATGTGCGTGCTTTTTTCTAAGGTGTGTACTTTTTTATCAGTTGTTCTTATTATACATAAATGACATTTTTTATTGCTCTCTTTTTTATAAGGTAAGTGCTTTTTCTAATTTTAAATGATCTTGGTTGCGCTTCGCGCTTTTTTCTAAGGTGTATATCTTTTATATTTTTAATCTGGTATAATGATGTAATGTTTAAATTAATTATATATGTGTCATAATATATACAAAACCTTGAAAAATAACTTATTTTGTGTTATTTTTCAAATGAGATTGTCATTCACATATATTAATAAACATTAAATCATGAAAGAGGTGCTTAACCATAAATACAAATTATAAAACTCAAGAAAATAAATATACTGAAAAAGGTAATCTTACTGAAATTACTGTCTTAAAAAAAGATGGAAGTGAACTAGTTTGCAAGATAGACACTTTCGACGCTAAAAAAGTTAAAGAAGCTGGAATTTGGTTTGCTGAATGGCATAAGGATTTCAATAATTATCTTGTTCAAACTTTAGAGACTGCTAAAGTTAATGGAAAAACAGTTTCCACTAAAAAATCAATTCAATCTGTTATTTTAGATGTTAATCCAAAGACTCCAATAAAACACTTAAACGGAAATACTTTAGATAACAGAAAAGAAAATTTAGAATTATATAATAGAAGTTTAAAAAATGATTGTACTAAAATCGATCACGATACAATGGGTATAATTTTAAGAGATAAATTTGGAAATCATAAGGATACTGCTTTAATTTCAATGGAAGATGTAAATAAAGTAGTAAAAGACGGTTACAACTGGGTTCTTTACAAAAAGGGTACTGAAACTATGGTTGTTGCAAATACTTCTGAAGGTAGAATTCGTTTAGACAGGTTAATTATGGACCCAGACGAAACAATGAAAGTACATCATATAAATTTAAATCCTTTAGATAATAGAAGAAAAAATTTAGAAAATCAACCTATTTAATTAATTTATTTTATTAGTTCTTTTTCTAGAATTTAAAGATTATTGTAATTAAACAAAATAATAAAGCATACATTAAATGTGTGCTTTATTATTTTATTATTTCTCTCATATGTATAACTAGAATTTAATTTTCATATAGCTAATTAACATTTTTTTCAAAAAATAGTATTTTTATTTATGTTAATTGGGTGTAAACTATTAAGTGAGAGAATTTTTGTATGACTAATATGAGGTGATTAATTTGACTAACTTTAAAATACTTTTTGATGATATAACAAAAATCAAATTTGATGCTATTGTAAATGCTGCGAATGCATCTCTACTGGGCGGTGGAGGAGTTGACGGTGCTATTCACAAGGCTTGCGGAGAAAAACTATTAGATGAGTGTAGACAGTTAAATGGCTGTTTGACTGGTAGATCAAAATTAACAAGATCTTATAACTTGAGTGACCACGGTGTGCATTGGGTAATACATACTGTAGGGCCCATTTACCGAAATAACGGCTCAGAGGAAAAATACCTAAGAAATGCTTATCGTTCTGTTTTTGAAATAGCTGCTAATTACTCGGAATTTTATTCAAAGCAGTGTAATGAGATTCTAAATAAAAATCTTTATCGCTTTAATACTGATAAACAAAGAGACTTTATACTAAAAGAACTTGATGATTATATTAATGATCATCCCATTAAAACTATTGCTTTACCATCTATAAGCACAGGCGCCTATTCCTATCCATTAGATGAAGCCTGCAATATAGCATTAGATGAGATTTTATCATTTATAAATAACTCTCCAGATACCTTTGATGAAATTGCAATGGTTTGCTTAGATGAGAAAACATATAATATGTACAAATCTTTGTATGAAGAAAGATTACAAAAGTAAAAGAGAAGATAAACTATTATCTTCTCTTTTACTTTGCTTATTAAGCAGAATTATCATTAATTATTCAGTTAAAATATGTGTATATTATTCTATCTTATAATATTATGCAAAATATCTATCTAATAATCCTTTGAATGCTTTTCCATGTCTAGCTTCATCTTTACACATTTCATGAACTGTATCATGAATTGCATCTAAGTTTAATTTCTTAGCAAGTGTTGCTAAATCTTTTTTACCTTGACATGCACCATGTTCTGCATCAACTCTAGCTTGTAAGTTAGCTTTTGTATCTGCTACTACTACTTCACCAAGTAATTCAGCAAATTTAGCAGCATGTTCTGCTTCTTCAAATGCTATTCTCTTATAAGCTTCTGCAACTTCTGGATATCCTTCTCTATCAGCTTGTCTTGACATAGCTAAATACATTCCAACTTCTGTACATTCTCCAACAAAGTTTGCTTGTAATCCATCAATTACTTCTTTATCAACACCTTTAGCAACTCCGATTACATGCTCATCAGCAAAAGCTAGATCTCCGCTTTGTTCAACAAATTTTTCTGCTCCTACTCCACACACTGGACATTTTTCTGGAGCTGTTTCTCCTTCATAAATATAACCACACACTGTACAAACGAATTTTTTCATAATCTCTTCCTCCTAAAATTTTAATTTATTTATTTTTTATTTATATCATTTAATTTTATCTTTTGTTTTCTTGTTTTCTACATTTGTTATTATATAATAATAATTATCCGTTGTAAAGACTTTTTTTATAAATATTTCAAATTTTCCTGAAATACTTATTATTTACTGCTTAACTCCTATCGCTCCTGTTTTGGCCACGATAACATTATACTGGATTCTATAATAAAAAATTCCTACAAATTAAAATTAAATTCATATTTTACAGAAATGCATAATATGTCCAATATACAGTCATACAAATGTTAATATTATCTGAAAATTTTATTATGTATATATGAACTTTATTGTTTATATGCTTAAATTTACTGTATAATTGATTTATATTGAATTTTATAAGGAGTGTTTTTTATTGTTTGGATATGTTACTCCATTAAAAGCAGAAATGAAAGTAAAAGATTTTGCTAGATTTAAATGCTATTATTGTGGATTATGTTGCCATATAAAAAAAGAATTTGGTAATATACCGAGGATGTCTTTAAATTATGATATGACTTTTTTAGGTTTACTATTAGATGCATTAAATCCAGAAGAGCTAGAAATTTCTCATCACAGATGTTCTCTTCACCCTACTGAAAAAAAAATTGTAATAGCTAATAACAAGGCGTTATCTTATGCCTCTGCTATGAATATATCCCTGTTTTATTATAAACTGTTAGATGATGCTCATGATGATAAAAATTACAAAAGTAAATTTTTATCACTTCTTTTATCCCCTTATAAAAGAAAATTTCCTAGTTCAATCATTAGAATTAATAACAACATAATGGAATCTTTAAATAAGCTTTCCACTTTAGAAGATAGTAAATCATTTAATTCTATAGATGAAATATGTGATCCTTTTAGCGATTTAGTTGGCGGAATTTTACGTGACTATCCTTATAAATTAATCGATGACGGATTGGATTTAAGGAATACTTTATATAGATTAGGATATTCAATAGGAAAATGGATTTATCTAATAGATGCCTTAGATGA
The DNA here is from genome assembly GCF_022324665.1 of Clostridium sp. YIM B02500. Classification (NCBI taxonomy): domain Bacteria; kingdom Bacillati; phylum Bacillota; class Clostridia; order Eubacteriales; family Clostridiaceae; genus Clostridium; species Clostridium sp. YIM B02500. The sequence goes on from NZ_JAKGTE010000021.1 coordinate 84,678, forward strand.
TTTGAAATCTGATATGGAAAATAAAAAGTTTAATCCAATAAATTTCTTGTATAACAAAAATTCTTTAACATACGATAAATTTATGGAATTCATAAAGCCTAAGATAGAATTTACAATTTTAAATTGTGGATATAGTTGTAAAGAAAACTTAGAAAAATTAAACCTAAAAAGAAATGAGGATATATTATATAATATAATTGAATTAGGTTTAATGGATAAATATATGAACATAATTAAAAATCCAGAAAATACAAATGAAACTAAAAGGAGAGATTTATAATGAATCCATATGAAATATTAGGTGTAAAGCCAGGTGCAAGCCAAGATGAAATAAAAAGTGCTTATAGAAAACTTATTAAGCAATACCATCCTGACCAATATGGTGATAATCCATTAAAAAATTTAGCACAAGAGAAAATGATCGAAATTAATGAGGCTTATGAGGCATTAACAAAAAATCCTGGAAGTAACAGTTATAATTCCAATAGTACATCTAGTTATAACAATTCATCAGGTAACTCGTATGATTTTCAAGAAATAAGAAGACTTATTCAATCTGGAAATTATGCAGCAGCTGAAAGTCGTTTAAATTCTATAAATAATAAATCTGCTGAATGGCATTATTTATATGGTGCAATAATGCTTAACAAAGGATGGTTTGATTCAGCACTTGATCATATGACTACAGCTGTTAATATGGATCCAAATAATTTTGAATATAGGCAGGGCTTGAACTCATTAAGGCAAAGAGGTAATAATTACTCTAATCCTTATTATAGAACTACAAATACTAGTAATGCTGACATGTGTAATTGTTGCATAAATCTTTGGTGTCTCGATTCTTTATGTGAATGTGCTGGCGGCGATTTAATTAGTTGCTGCTAATATGAATATGCTTATGCTGAATACTTTTATTTTATAATATATATGTTCTAAATATTATAATTCATTCTTTATAAAATTAACTGACTGCCACTACATTAACTTATACTTTAAAGTAAACTTCTATGAATTAAACTTTTTAGAACATATATATAAGTTGCATTTATTTAGTGAGGTGAATATCTTATGAAGGCAAAATATATAGCTGAAAACGGAATAACTATAGCATTAACATTAATTGTACTTTATGCTGCTTCTATACTTCCAGTAAGCACTTTAACAATATTGACAATAGCTTCTTGCTTAATTCCTATCTCAATAATAAGAACTTCAATAAAAAATACTATATTAGTTTATGTAGCCTCAAGTATTCTTAGTTTATTTTTGATTCCAACCAATATTGCCGTCTATTATATATCATTCTTTGGGATTTATGGAATAGTAAAATATTTTTCAGAAAAACTTAGAAATATTCCACTGGAATTATTTTTTAAATTAATCGCTTTTAATGCATCACTTCTAGTAATTTATTTTATTTTTACTAATCTTTTAGTCGATTTTAACATTGATTATCCTTTATATATGATATGGATTGCTGGGCAAATTGTACTTTTAGTTTATGATTACGCATTGACTATTATCATAAGTTTCTATTTGAAGCGAATACATAATAACATATAGACAAATTAAGAGTATAAGAAATAAATCATATTTATTTCTTATACTCTTAATACATATTTATATATACTTTTTAATATACTCAGTCTAACTAATATCATTTCAATTACTTTCATGATTAATTGATTTCCGCTATTTCATAATCGCTTGGACTTTTTTATTACTGCTCATATATTTCTATATTTTATAATCAAATTATTTAGAAATTCTACTGTTCTTATAGGTGCTTTTCCTATTGACGTTTCCCCTGCCAAAAGAAATCCAGTAGCTCCGATTTTTATGAAATTATATATGCTCTCTACCTCTGAAATCGATGGCATTTTTCCATTTTTCATGCTATTAAGGATATGCGTAGCTATAATTATCTCCTTATCTTTATCTCCTAGAACTTCTTTTATTATTCTTTCTTCATAAATAGGAGTATCTTCTATAGATGTTTCTGGAATCAAATCACCTCTGCCTATAACAATTCCATCTGCTTCACCTAAAATGCTTTTTATATTATTAACTCCATTTAATGTTTCTATTTTAGCCCAAATTTTAGGCTTAAATTGATTTGATTTTCTGTTATTTAGAAATAATTTAACATCATCAATATCTTTCTTTTCCTCAACGAACGATTGGCATATTATATCTACTTTATTGTTAACTCCCCAAACTATTGCGTCCTTATCATTTTCATTTAGTGGCAACTCTTTTCTTTCAAGATTCTTTATATTACAACCCTTCCATTTTCTAATAACTCCTCCCCGAATTGTAGTTGCCTTTATTAGTCCATCAACTTTATCTACGATATCAAAAGTCATCGTATTGTCCTTTATTCCTATTTGTTTATAATCTTTTTCATTCAAAATTTTATTTTTTATATTTAATGGGATAACTTTAATTTTATTTTTACTATTTTTTACTACTTCACTATATTTGTCTTCTCCACAAAAATAAATTACTTCTCCATTATAAACTTTGAAAATATATTGGAATTTACCAGATACTCTTACCTTAGTTCCTGAAAGATCTAGCATTACTTGGATATCACTCTTTATATCTTTAGCCATTTTTAAAAATCCTAAAAATTCTTCTGCGCTTCCGTGTATAAAGTTAAATCGTAAAGCATTTACTCCACTCTCTATTATCCCTTTAAGTACTGCTCTATCTTTTACATTAGGGCCTACCGTTCCTATTATATACATAAACTAATCTCCCAAATTATCACTACTTTTTATTCATATTATAGAATCTTCGTAATTATCACTTATTGGCTAACTGAAAAGTTCTAAAAAATAACTAAAAGAATAAATTTAATAGTATATAACGTATTTCTAGGAGGTATACTTTTGAAAAAATTAACTTTTGCTTTCACAATTTTATTTCTCTGTTTCACCTTGAGCAGCTGTGCTCTTCAAAGTCCTAAATACATAAACTTTTCAGTAAAACCAAGTAATCATTATTATATTGATGAAATTAAAGCTAAAATTTTAAATAATCAAAACTTCACTCTTTATGTATTTGATACTAATCTATATAAGGAAATAGAGGTTCCAAGTGAAGAAAATTCAATAATTGAAGATTTTGTTTCAGCTCTAACAACTGTTAATTATTCTGACGAATCAGTTGATACAAAAGAACCTTTCAGAATAAAAATACTTTTTGAAGATAATAGTCAGTATCTATTTAGGATTTTTAATGATTCAACTATATCAGTTTCACCTTGGGATGGGAATTATAAGGAAGATATTATATCAATTAAAGATTTACCGCTAAGATACAATCCATTCGATTTTTGTAATCATATAGCTAATAAACCTTTATCAAAATAGATATTTTTATAAAAAGATCAGGGTACAATTGTTTTAATTTATATACACATAAGTTAGAAAATGTGAATATTAACTTAAGTTATAAATATCCGCCACTAAGTTTTATTTTAGTATACTTGTATAAGTATCTTATGATATGATTATATTATTAAAATTTGCATAACATATTTTTATATTATTCCAAGTTAATCTACAATAAATTAGATAATTTTATTACTATAAACCTTAAATTAAATTGGAGGTTAAATTATATGCTTAAAGTGGACTTTCACGTTCATACATCTTCTTCAGATGGAACATTATCCCCTAAGGAAGTGGTTAAAAGGGCTCATGATAACAATGTTAAGTACTTAGCTATAACTGATCATGATACCTTAAGTGGTTTAGATAAAGCTATTGAAGAAAGCTTAAAATATGATATCACGCTAATTCCTGGAATTGAATTATCAACTCAACACAATAATGAAAGTGTACATCTTTTGGGATTCTTTAGAGATAATAACTTTAAAAATGATGATCTTATTAGAGAATTAACTAATATTAAGGATCATAGAATAATGAGAGCTAAACTTATGGTTGATAAGCTTAAAGATGAATTTGACATAGAAGTTAGTTTTGAAAAAATTCTAAAAGAAGCTAATGATACTATTGCAAGGCCTCATATTGCTAGAGAAATAGTTAATTGTGGATATCCTTATAACCTAGAGGAAATTTTCAATAAATTTATTGGGAAAGGTTGTAAGGCATATGTCCCAACCTTAAAACTTTCTACTAGCGACGGATTGAAATTACTAAAAAGATATAATGCTCTTGTATTCTTAGCTCACCCTAAATTAATAAATGATTCTAATATTGATGAATTATTGCTAATGAATTTTGATGGGATTGAATCAATTTATTTTCAAAATACACAAGATGAAACTTCCAGATTCCTATCTTTAGCAGATGAACACAATTTGTTAGTTTCTTGTGGTTCCGATTTTCACGGTGATTTAGAATCAGATGATCGTCATGGGGACATTGGCTGTATGCAATTTCCTAGTAACTATCTATCGAAATTTCTATCCGCTTTAGATCTACCACTATTATAATATTAGGTGATTAAATTAACTGTCAATAAAAAAAGATATTATCAGTCCTTAGACTTGATAATATCTTTTTTCTTAATTTATTGAGATTAAGCCTCTATTAAAAAAGCTTTATATCCATTCATTGTTTCAAATATATCAACTTTACTTGCAACTTCCCAAGGTGCATGCATATTGTGAAGTGCAACTCCACAATCTATTACTTCCATATTGTATTGAGCTAATATATATGCAATTGTTCCACCGCCACCAGCATCAACTTTTCCAAGCTCTGCAGTTTGAATTGAAACATTATGCTTTTCCATTATATTTCTAAGCTCTGCCATATACTCAGCACTAGCATCATTAGAACCTGATTTTCCTCTAGCTCCAGTATATTTGTTAAATACCATTCCTTTTCCAAAGAATGCAGAATTCTTCTTTTCCATTACTGATGGGTAATTAGGATCAAAAGCTGCACTAACATCGGATGATAGCATCTTTGAATTAGTAAGACATCTTCTTAATTTAAGATCAGAATATCCCTCAATTCTATCAATGATTTCTGCAACTATATTTTCAAAAAATCTTGAGTGCATTCCAGTTGCTCCGATACTACCTACTTCTTCTTTGTCAACCAATAGACAGCAGCAAGTTTTATCAGGCTCTTTTATTTCAAACATAGCCATTAGTGAAGTATATGAACATACTCTATCATCATGCCCATAAGCCATAACCATACTTCTATCTAAACCATAATCTCTAGCCTTTCCAGCTGGTACAATCTCAATTTCAGCAGATAAAAAGTCTTCTTCTTCAAAATCATATTTTTCTTTTAATAACTTTAATATATTTCCCTTAACAGCATCTTTTTTGCTTCCCTTTAAAGGCATACTTCCAACTAATACATTAAGATCTTCACCTTCTACTACTTTGTCAGCTTTTTTGCCCATTTGATCTCCTGCTAAGTGAATTAAAAGATCAGATACTCCAACAACAGGATCATTATCATCTTCACCTATGCAAATATCTATTACAGTACCATCTTTCTTTGCTACCACTCCGTGTAATGCTAGTGGCAATGTAACCCATTGGTATTTTTTAATTCCACCGTAATAATGCGTATCAAGTAATGCTAACTCACTATCTTCATAAAGTGGATTTTGCTTTAAATCTAATCTTGGCGAATCAATGTGAGCTCCTAATATCTTTAGCCCCTTTTCTATAGATTCACTTCCTACAATAAACAACGCAACAGCTTTTCCTTTGTTATTTGCAAAAACCTTGTCGCCTGGTTTTAATTGTTTATTATTTTTTATAATTTCCTCTATATCTTCATAGCCTTCAGCTTTAGCTAATCTAAGTACTTCCTTAACACATTCTCTTTCAGTTTTACATTTAGACATAAAATTCTTATATCCTTCACAAAACTCGAATATGCTTTGAACTTCTTTCTCATCATATTTATTCCATGCATTTTTGCTTAAATCTTTTTTTTCATTTTCCATAGTCAATCCTCCTTTTGATGATAAATATATATCTCATCTTCTAAGCATTTCAAATCATTTACTTAGACTTGAGTTATGTAAAAATAGTTACATACTATATTAATCATTAAGCTCATTCATTCTATTTTCTATTACATCAACTGGTGTAATTTTAGACATTAATGCGTGTCTATAATTTACTGCTGCCGCTTCTATAATAACCGCGATATTTCTACCTGGTCTAATAGGAACCGTTAATTTCTTCACGTTAATTCCTAGTATATTCATATATTCATTATCTATTCCTAGCCTATCATAATCATTGTCATCTTTCCAATGTTCAAAATGCATAACTAGCCTTATCTCTTTCTCTTGAACTACTGAACTTAATCCATATAAGGTTGTAACATCAATTATCCCAAGGCCTCTAACCTCTAACATTCCAACAGTTATTTTAGGTGATCTTCCTATTAGCTGTCCATCTATGTCTTTTATATCAACTGCATCATCTGTGACAAGTCTATGTCCCCTTTTTATCAACTCTAATGCAGTTTCACTCTTTCCTATTCCACTCTCTCCAGTAATCAATATTCCTATACCAGATACATCTACCAAAACTCCATGCAATCTTGTTTCTGGCGCAAGCTTATCAGCTAGATATATTGTAGTTTTGCTTATAAATTGTGTAGTAACTAAATTACTTCTAACAAACCATATATTGTGCTTTTTCGCTTCCTTTATAAACTCTGGATGTGGCTCCAATCCTCTAGTTATGATTAAGCAATTTATGTCAAAGCTAAAATATTTTTTAACTCTTTTTTTCCTTAATTCAATTTGCATATAATCTAAGAAGCTCCATTCTGCTTTACCTATAACCTGGATTCTCTCTGGAGCAAAATAATTATAAAAGCCTGCAAGCTGTAGCCCCGGTCTATTTATATCATTTACTGAAATTTCAACATCTTCTTTTCCTTCTACAAGCACTTCTAAGTTTAAATCATCAATTAACTTTTTAACTAAAACACCCAATTATCATCATCCCTTTTTCTTATTGTTAAGTTCTATACCTTCTAATTGCGCTCTAAAATTTTTCTTAACATTATCTATATATCTTTTTCTTAATCTACTTTGCAAATCCTTCTCTTCATTACTTAATTCTCTTTCTTGACTAGTCTTATATAATGAATTGATTTTCTCTATAACTTCTTCTATTTTAGCATTTTCAATGTCCATCATATTTTCATCCTTTCTATCCGTATATCAATAATTTTACCATTTAAAATAATATAATCAACCCGAATTTTTTCGACACCATTTATTCTTCTTCGTAATCGTTTGTCGAACACTTTGCCTGTAAAATATATACAATTATGTTCTATGCAGGTATGAATCTACTAGAAAAACAAATTATTAACCGTTTTATTAAACATTTCTGCAAATTATTGTCATTAATTGTATTATGAAATATTTTTACAAATTTTCTTTTCTTGTTTATAATAATCATATAACAAAAACCAAGTCTGATAAAAAGAGGTGTTAGTATGAAAACTTGGGTAATTTTTAAACTAAAATGTAATATTGTACTTAGGAAAAACCTGCTTAACTTATTATTATTGTTTTTTTCACCAAGTAAAACATTTATAGTTGATTTATCTCAAAATTTGGACAAGTACATTGTCTTATATCAAAAAGAATTGATTTCAATATATTATAAGCAACATAACTCTAAATCTGTAAAAAACATAGCTGCTTAAAATATAGCAATAAATAAAATATAAAAATAGCTACTTTATAAGAACTAGAATATTTAATTATAACTTTAGTTTTATGTTAATATAACTGAATACCAAACTAGATATAGGTTTGGTATTTTCTTTTTAGTTTATATTTTATTGTACATAAAAAAACACCTCTAATAGAGGTGTTGAATTCAATCATAGCTCCCAACATGCCGTTCACCTATATATTCAAGTCCTGCGCCTCGCAGGTGGGTTAAACTCAATTCATTCCTGTCTTCTACTGACACAATACTGTGCTTTTAATGAAGCCTGACATTTATGAATATGTTGTAAATCCCGATAATGTCATGTAGGTTGAATATCATAAGCTTTACGTACATCTCAGGAAATCTATGATTTAATTATAACATAAGGAAATATATTTTCAATAGTATTTTAATACCAGTTTTACTCATAGTAATCGTTTAAAATATCTTCCATTTCTACATCTGTTAACTCTTCAGAAAATGCTGCTATAAACTTGAAATATCCACTATTCCCATTTTCCATTCCGAATTCTTTATATTTAGATTCTAGTTCAAACTCATCTGATATTTCTTCCATTATTGATTCTACATTATCTACGGCAATATCTCTTAAGTAAGGAATGTAATATTCGTTATACCATTCATCACTTTCGGGTTCAAAATCACTTTCTTCAGTTGAGTATGCTTTTGCAGCGCTTAATTCTTCTTTGTCAAAGTCATAATAAAATTTTATTATCACATAATTGCTTTTGTGTTTTATTTCTTCAACCTCTGCTAAATCATTGTCTTCCAAAAAATCAATTATTTCTGAACTCTTCATTAAATTTCACTCCTATTTAATACAATAATTTCTTATATTCTTTCTTTATTTCCTCAAATTCCTTATCATCTTCCACAAGGTTTAATTCTTCATTGCCTTCTTCATTAATATCTATTCTAAATGCAAACATATCATCACACTTTTCATCTACTGGTGATAGTAACAAATATCCTTGTTCCTCTAAATATATCTTTGCAATAGCTTCAAAATCAACTTTATTTCCATTTTCATCTTTAAACGACATTATTTCTTTTTCTTCCAAAATGTTCACCTCATTGTATTCTAATTTGAAATTGTTTTTCTTAAGATTCTTAGTCAAATAACATTTAACATACTTCTCAATTTTACAACTTTAAATTTATTCTATCCTTATTATATGATATTTAGTATTTTTGTCTATATCTTTTTTATTATTTTCTATAACTTTCCATATAATTTTAAAAAACAAAGCTGAATGCATCTAAATATAATGCACTCAGCTTTAAATATGAACAGCTCTATTATATTCTATAAATTATAAGTACTAATTATCCTTATCTCTGTAAAGCTCTTTGAGTCTTGAATTCTCCAAAAACATTATAAATGTTTTTCTTTCTTGCTTTTGCCATAGCTTTAACTATTGCATATGCTATTATGCTATCTGCTGAATGATGCAATATTGCACCAACAACTGTAATGATCAATGCAGGATAAACCGCAACCGAAAATCCTATAAATGGTATTGTAACTAAAGCCTCTAAGATTCCATGGATTGGAGCTGTTATTGCTATTGCCTTAACATAGCTTTTATTTTTCATAATTATCATTGCTCCAACATATCCTACAACTATATGAGTTGCTGCCCTTGCCACTACTGGTGCTGGTGTTCCAGCTATTAAAAACCCAATTGTAGAACCTATTCCAACTACAGCTGCCACAAAAGGCGATATCAACATTGATAACATCATAGGTACATGAGCCGCTAATGTTGCAGTAAAGTATGGTGGAATAACTATTCTTAAAAATCCAAACTGAATAGGAATTATTATTGCTAATGCTGTAAGTAATCCGGCATACACCATTTGTTTTATTTTATTATTCATTATATTTTCTCCTCCTCTTGCATCACATGTATATACACTAGTATATAGCATGTCTAATTATAAGTAAATGCATTTAACAAAATATATTTGTATTTATATATCAAACTTAGGCTAACTTATGTAACACTATCATAATATTGAATTTATTTCATTTAACTCTTATAATTGTAATTATGTTAAATTTAATATTCAGTGATCTTTACTCATATTATCTTTAAAAATTTTATATTTATACAAGGAGATTTACTATGGAAAAAATATATGTTCTCGGCACTGGTTCAGCAATGGTTACAAAATGCTATAATACCTGTTTTACTTTCTCTAATGAAGATGAACACTTCCTTATTGATGCAGGTGGTGGCAATACAATACTATCAAATCTAGAAAAGTTAAATATACCAATTAATAAAATACATAATATGTTCATATCTCATAATCATAATGATCATATACTAGGAAGTATTTGGGTCATTCGTGCTGTAGCACAAAGTATAATAAATGATAAATACTCCGAAAATTTCAATATCTATTGCCACAAAACTTCAATAGATGCTATAAAATCAATTTCTTCATTTGTACTTCAAAATAAATTTTTAAAATTATTTGATACTAGAATATTCTTTAATGAAATTGAAGATAACTATACAACGACTATATTAAATAGACAAACTACTTTCTTTGATATAAAAAGCACGAAAGATCTTCAGCATGGATTTACAACAACATTAAAAAACGGTAAATCTTTAACATTTTTAGGTGACGAACCTTATAGAGAAACTGTAAAGAAGCATTGTGAAAATGTAGATTATTTATTCCACGAAGCATTTTGCCTTTATTCTCAAAAAGAAATATTTAAACCATATGAAAAGCATCATGCTACTGTAAAAGATGCTTGTAAAAATGCGCAAGATCTAAATGTTAAAAATGTTATTTTATATCATACAGAAGATAAAAATCTAAAGAATAGAAAAGATTTGTACATAAATGAAGGTGAAGAGGAATTCAGCGGAAAGATATACATGCCTGATGATTTAGATATAATAGAATTATAATATTTTATAATTTAGCTTTAGTATAAATTTCTCATAAATAAAAAGGCTGTTTCATGCACTTCAAACGCATGGGACAACCTTTTAAATACTAATTTTTGAATTTATATTTACTATGAAAGTACTCTTCTTGCAATTTCTACTGATTCCTTTGCATCTTTGGCATAGAAGTCTGCACCTATTCTTTCTGCTGTATCTTTTGTAAGTACTGCTCCACCAACAAATATCTTTCCATTGTACCCATCTTCTCTTAGCGCTTTTATTGTTTCCTCCATGCTTTTAAGTGTCGTTGTCATAAGAGCACTTAATCCAATTAAAGATGCATTATGTTTTTTCGCTTCCTCTACAACAGTTTTTATAGGTACATCTTTCCCTAAATCTATCATTTCATAGCCATAGTTTTCTAAGATAACTTTTACTATATTTTTACCTATATCATGAATATCTCCTTTTACTGTAGCTACAATTATCTTACCCTTTGATATAGTTTGAGAATTAGTTCTAGATATTTCTTCCTTCAAAATGCTAAATGAATTTTTTACTGTTTCAGCTGCTTGAATTAGCTGCGGTAAAAAAAGTTCCCCTTTTTCATATTTTTCTCCAACCATATCTAACGCTGGAATTAAATACTCATTAACTATTTCAAGCTCCTTCTTTTCTTTTAATAATTCAACAGTAGCTTGCTTCGCCTCTTCTTTTAGTCCTTTAACGACAATATACTTTAAATCATGAACTGTATTTGTATTTGAATTACTCTTTACTGATCCATTACCTTTAATAGTGACTTCTCTTGATAATTCTACATTTGCATAATTATTAATATAACTTTCAGCGCCTTTATCATGATTATATAAAACATTATATGAATCAATAACTCTAGTCATTCCATTCATATTAGGATTAATTATTGGTAAATCTAGCCCATTGGCAAGAGCCAGCGCCAAGAAAGTTTCATTAATTAATTCTCTATTAGGAAGGCCAAACGATATATTTGAAACTCCAAGTACTGTTTTAACTCCTAATTTCTCTTTAACCATTCTTACAGCTTTTAAAGTTTCTTGAACTTCTTTCTGCTGAGCTGACACAGTTAAAACTAAACAGTCTATAAATACATCTTCTTTTCTTATTCCGTATTCCGCTGCTTTACTTATTATTTTCTCTGCAATCTCAAATCTTTCTTCTGCTTTTGCTGGAATACCTCTTTCATCTAATGTTAAACCTACTACACTTGCGCCGTATTTTTTTACTATAGGAAGTATTCTATCTAAAACTTCATCTTCTCCATTTACAGAATTCAATATAGGTTTTCCATTATAATATCTGAGCCCTGTCTCTATTGCTTTATGATCAGAAGAATCTATTTGAAGTGGTGTATCCATGATGCCTTGAATCTCTCTAATTACTTTATGCATCATATCTGCTTCATCAATTTCAGGTAATCCTACATTAACATCTAGAATGTGAGCTCCAACTTCTATTTGAGAAACAGCTTGATTTAATATATAATCTAAATCTCCATTTTTTAAAGCTTCCTTAAATATCTTTTTGCCTGTAGGGTTAATTCGTTCACCTATTATTCTAACACCATCTATCCTTACTACTTTTGACGGTGTACAAACTGCAGAATAATATTCTTTTTCCATGGACACAAGTTTCTTATTTCTCGTTATTTTATATAATTCCTCGATATATTCTGGACTTGTTCCACAACATCCACCTATCACTCTTACCCCTAGGTCAATTAATCCACATAAAGTATCTGCAAATTCTTCTTTAGTAACATCATATTTTGTTTCATTGCCTATTGATAGTGTTGGAAGTCCTGCATTAGGCTGAACCATTACTGGAATATGTGATAAGCTGCATATCTCTTCAACAATTGGTTTTAGCTGCTTTGGCCCCAAAGAGCAATTAACGCCAAGTGCATCTACTCCTAATCCTTCTAATACAAGTACCATGGCTTCTGGAGTACATCCGGTGAATGTTCTCAAATTTTCTTCAAATGTCATTGTACAAAATATTGGCAAACTTGAATTTTCCTTTGCTGCAATCACTGCGGCCTTAAGTTCGTATAAATCTGTCATTGTTTCAATTAAAATTATATCAACACCAGATTTAACCCCTTGAATTATTTGTCGTTTAAAAATTTCATACGCTCTGTCAAAACTTAGAGTTCCCATAGGCTCTAAAAGTTCCCCTATAGGACCTACATCCAGTGCTATATATGTTTCACTATTTCCTTTAGCTTTTTTTGCGATATTAACTGCCGCATCTATTGCTTCTTCAACTACTAAGCCACAAAGTTTTAGTTTAAGCTCATTAGCACCAAAAGTATTAGTAGTTATTACATTAGCACCGCTAGATATATATTCTCTATGAATTTCTTCTATTATATGTGGCTCTTTTAGATTTAAGATTTCAGGATTTTCTCCTAATTTCAGTCCTTTCTTTTGAAGCATTGTTCCCATAGCTCCATCAAATATTAATATGTTATTTTTTATATATTCCCTAATCCCCACAGATTTCTCCCTCTCTTCTAAAACTGCAATTTTTATAGTTAGTACATTTTTTGCAGCTCTTTATTTTCTTTTTACTTCCACTATTTATTATTCCTATTATTGCTGTAACAGATTTCCTGGGAAATAGTAAATTATTTTCTGATACAATAAGTCCAATTTTTTTCTGAGCATCTAATGCCCTTAAAAAGCTACTTTGAACATCTAACGGCAAATCTCCATAACCTGGACTATACCTAAAAGTTATATCCTTATTATTCAATATAGCTTTTTCCTTAACAATCCTTTCTACATAATCACATACTTCCTCTACTGCCGTTGTAGCACAAGCATCTAATATAAGTGCCTTTGTTAAATTTATTTTTTCATATAATCTCGTTTTTCTTTCCACATCATTTCCCAAAGTTACTGCCATTAATACGCAATGTTCTGAATCTTTAAGATGCTCTTTTATATCTTTTCCATATAAAATTAGTTTTGTATTAACAACCTCTATAGCCTCATCAAGCTGTATTATATCTTTATATTCATACATAAATCTTGGGGTAATTATCTTCTTGATTTCTTCTCTACATTCCTCAATAAGATTTACAATATTTTCATCTATATCCTGTCCTTTATATCCAAGATACCTAAGTACTTCATTCTTGTTTATCTGTAGTTTCAAATCTCCCATATATTAATCACCACCTTATTACGAATCTCAAAGCATTACCATGTCCTATAAATTTTCATTGTTACTCTTCACAATTATTTATATTATCTTTCTTTTTGAGAATTTATTTTAACAAAAAAAGCCTAAAGGTATTCCTTTAGGCTTAAATGCTTTTTAATACCTTATCTACCAGCTTTTACGCTGCAGGATTTAGCACCAAGTAATTCTATAAAATTTACCGGTTGCTGGGTTTCTTCGGGCCAGTCCCTCCACCACTCTTGATAAGTTCCTACATTTTTTAATTATATATTATAATATCTTGTTTGTAAATGTTTCATCTTTAACTTTAAATACTTCACTTAAAATATAAAATGTCTAAATATACTAACTTTATCTTTTAATCAATAGCAATATTATAGAAATCGCACTAAAAGATAAACTTATTAACATTATATAATTTACGACTTGTACAGTAGTAAGACCTCTTTTCTCTAATCTAAAATGTATCTGGCTTCTATCTGCTTGATACACTGGTTTGCCCTCCGAAAATCTTTTAATAATGACAAATAAATTATCAAATATAGGTACTGCTAAAGCAAGTATTGGTATAAATAGACTTAAAACAGTTGCCTGTTTAAATGCCCCCTCCAATGCTGTTATACTTAAAATAAATCCTAAAAAATTAGCTCCAGAATCCCCCATAAAAACTTTTGCCGGGAATCTATTATAATACAAAAATCCCAAAATTGTTCCAACTAACATTATAGATACTAATGCAGAATCACTTTGTTCTAATATAATTGCTGCTAAGAAAAATGTTATTGCAGATATGAGGGATAACCCTCCTGCCAATCCATCCATACCATCAGACCAGTTAATTACAGTTGTAACTCCAAATATCCAAGTTATTGTAAGGATAAATTGTATTGTAGTGTTCAACTCTACATAACTGCCTGTAAAAGGATTTGTAAATCCTTGAAAAAAAACACCTGCCTTAAACACTAAGATTGCAGATAATAGCTGAATAACTAATCTTGGAAATATAGCAAATTCTTTTCCTTTAGTCTTATACCAGTCATCTATTAAACCAATTATTATTATCATTGTTGCTGCAACAAAAACAGTTAATTGCTGCTTCATATCGTCCCTTGGGAATATAAAATACGAAACAAAAAAGCCAAAATATAATGCTAAACCTCCACATAATGGTGTTGGCACTTTATGTTGTTTTCTTTTGCTGGGCTTATCCGTGAAATGTAATTTGTTAGCTAGTTTCATAAGAAATGGCATGGTAATTAATGCAGTTATAAGTGAAATTACCATTGCTAATACATAATCCATCTTTCCTACTCCTTAGTTAAATATACAGTAGTAAATTATATCCAAGTATTCCATCTTGGTTTACTTCCTATTTGATTATACTATTAAAGATATCTTATATCAATTACAAAATTATTACGGTCTAATTAAAAACTAATAACATAATTTTTTCCTCTTAAAACACTACTTCTTTTTCACCTTTAGTTGTATTCCAATATTAAAAACTAACGCAATAGCTAACAAAACTAATGCAACTAACATGATATTATGTAAACCACCGTACATAATCTGTTTCATAAGTGGCAATAAATTTTTAGGTAAATCTCCTGCGCTTTGGGAGTCACTTAATTTATTTAGCGCTTCAATAGTGACTTCGCCATGAGATTCAGCCACACCTTTATTTAAAGCATTATTTAAAATTACTCCATATATTGATGACATAAATGTTTGACTTAAAATACGTAAAAGGTATGCAAATGATGTTGCAATTGGAATATCTCGTTTTTCGGCATCCTGTTGTACACTAATTTGTAATATATTAAAACTTAAACCTAAACCAAACCCTTCAAATGCTCCAGCCATTAATAATACCCACAATGGTACAGTTAATCCTGCTGATACCATGATTCCAAAAGAAATTATAAAAGCTAATGTTCCTAGAGCAACTGTACGATACTTACCCAATCCTGGCTGCATAGCTGGTCCAACTACTGAGCCCAGAAAATTAGTAATAGACCCTGGAATCTGAGTCACCCCTCCAATTAAAGCACTTACTCCTAATAACCCTTGCGCCCACATTGGTATGTATATATTAAAGGCAACAAATGCGCCCCATAAAAGAGAAAATAATATGAAATCAACTACTAATGGCCCATTTTTAAAAAGTCTATTAGGTATTATAGGATCCGCTGCCTTTTCTTCAACTTTAAATAGTACTATCAATAAAATAAGACTTATAATAATCAAACTACTAACCAAGCTTAATGAAGCTGTCTCTATCATTTGAATACCTGTTAAAAGAGTTACCAAGCTAACTATCATAATTACAGCACCTAAGTAATCAATTTTTTCTACCGTAGAAATCTTTTGGGGCTCTTTAAAGAAAATTTGAACACTTAGTATTGAGATAATTGCAATTGGGACATTGATATAGAATACCCAATGCCAACTAAAAGTATCAACTATCCATCCGCCTATTAAAGGCCCTATAATTGCTGCTGCACTAAAGCTTGCTGTCGCATATCCAATGACCTTAGCCCTCTTTCTTAAGTTTGTATACAAATCTGCATAAATGATAAATGGGATAGTGTTCATTCCACCTGCCCCTATTCCCATAATGGTTCTTGCAATAAGAAAAAAAATTATATTACTTGATAATGCCTGAAATATTGAACCAATTGCGAATAATAATGTGGCTATTTGATATGTTCTTCGGTTCCCAATACGCTCTCCTAATTTGCTCCAAAGAGGAGTCACTACTGCCATTCCTAATAAAAAAACAGCTACTATCCACCCCATGTATTGAATTCCATGTAAATCACTTATGATTGCTGGTAATGCTGTGTTTACAATTGTTCCATCTAAACCAGCCATTGCATTTGACAGCAATAACGCAAGTGTTACAATCAAAGTTCCTTTCTTACTCATCCTCTAAAAATTCCTCCTTAGCTAAACTTATTATATTCAGTAATTCATAAAAAAATGCTTTATTATGAATCGGCTAAATACTGTTTTCCTTTGCCAGCATCCTCTCCTCATATCCATCAATTTTATTATCCAACCGTTCCAAGGTTTGCTGCATTTCTTTAATCTTTTGGGCAAGCTTACCGCGTTGTTCTATCAAAAGTTCCTTTCTTGCATTAATTGTAGAGCTTCCTTTTTGAAACATTGATATATACTCTATTAATACTTCGATAGAAAGCCCTGCTCCACGCATACACTTCATAAAATGAACCCAATTACAATCTTCCCCGGTATAATCTCTTATACCACTCGAATTCCTAGACACCGGCGGAATCAAACCGATTCTTTCGTAATATCTCAGTGTATCTGCCGTTATATCGTACTTTTGACTTACTTCAGTAATTGTCATAAAAATCACCTCCTTAATACTTAATGAAATTTTACAATCCAATTCTTTTTAGGAATACATTATTTCTATCTTTATTGTCATATATAACTTATCACTTGAAGTTAACTCCAAGTCAAGATGTTTTTTCGGATCTTCAATAGTTATAAATATAAACAAAAAAACTCTTTACACTTTTTAATTACAATTCAAGTGTAAAGATGATTGATTGTCATATCATTATATCCTAGCCATTCATTTAATTCAAAATCAGATTTTCTTAAAATAACAATAGATTTAAATTTAAATATTAACATATGTTTATATTTAAATTAGGTTGTTGAATAACTAATTTTTACAAATGGTTATTTAAGAAAATATTCTTAGAAATTATATATTCCAAG